>NZ_JBHJTL010000029.1:0-84240 GCF_042264065.1 Streptomyces sp. NPDC056222
GCGGTACGGGATCTCCCGTACCGCCCCTCCGGCATTCCGCGGTCACGCGGACGTGCAAGGCCGAGCGCCCTGGCTCACCCTCCGCCGGCCCGGCCCAGCCGACTCAGCCCCGCAAGCTCAGCGCCGCCGGCCCAGCCCCGCAGGCTCAGCCCTGCCGACTCAGCTCCGCCGGCTCAGACCCGCAAGCTCAGCGCTCCAGGACCAGCGCCAGCCCCTGGCCGACGCCGATGCACAGGGCCGCGAGGCCGGTGCCCGAGCCCGCTGCGGCGAGCTGGTGGGCCACCGAGCCGGCGAGCCGCGCGCCGGAGGCACCCAGCGGGTGGCCGATGGCGATGGCACCACCGCGCGGATTGACGATCTCGGGGTCGAGTTCCGGCCACTCGGCGAGGCAGCCGAGCGACTGGGCAGCGAAGGCCTCGTTCAGCTCGAACGTCGTGAGGTCGGCGAAGGAGCGTCCCGACTTCTCGAGGGCGCGCCGGACCGCCTCGACGGGACCGAGGCCGAAGAGCTGCGGCTCGATCCCCGTGACGGCGGAGGCGCGGATGCGCGCCAGCGGCTCGCGGCCGGTCTCCCGAAGCCCGTCCTCGTCGACCAGGAGGAGGGCCGCGGCGCCGTCGTTGAGCGGCGAGGCGTTGCCCGCGGTGACCGTGCCGCCCTCACTCCGGAACGAGGGCTTCAGCTTGGCGAGAGCCTCGATCGAGGTGGTGTCGCGGATGCACTCGTCGCGAGCGAGGTCCACGCCCGTGTACGGCACCACCTCGCCGTCGTAGAGCCCCTTGCCCCACGCCGCGGCGGCCTTCTGGTGGCTGGCCAGGGCGAACGCGTCCTGCTGTTCGCGGGTGATGCCGTGCTTGTCGGCGACGAGCTCCGCGCCTTCGCCGAGCCCGACCGTCCACTCGGCGGGCATCCGCGGGTTGGTCATGCGCCAGCCCAGCGTCGTGGAGTGGAGCTGCTGGTGGCCGGCCGGGAAGGCGCGTTCGGGCTTCTGCAGGACCCAGGGGGCGCGGGACATCGACTCGACACCACCCGCGATCGCCACCGAGGCGTCGCCGAGCGCGACGGCGCGGGCGGCCTGGATGACCGCCTCGAGACCCGAGCCGCAGAGGCGGTTGACGGTGACGCCCGGGACGGAGGTGGGGAGCCCGGCGAGCAGGACGGCCATGCGGGCCACGTCGCGGTTGTCCTCGCCCGCGCCGTTGGCGTCGCCGAAGTAGACGTCGTCGATCCGGGCCGGGTCGAGGTCGGGCGTACGATCCACGAGCGCCTTCACCACGTGTGCGGCGAGGTCGTCGGGCCGCACGGAGGAGAGCGCGCCCCCGAACTTGCCGATCGGCGTACGGACGGCGTCGACGATGTAGACGTCGCGGATGCTCATCGGTTCTCTCCCACGTGACCTTCGGATGCGGCGTTCGTCTGGTGAATTTTCCTTCATTTCGTGCGCGCCGAGTCTCCGTCGGGCGGCGCCTCATGTCAACGGTCCCCCACATCGATGCGTGGCGGATGAACCGATACCACCGGAACCCGCGGGTCACTCCCCCGTCGCGTGCCGGATCAGCGCCGTCAGACCGTAGTCCAGCTCGCGGCCGTCGACCAGCAGCGCCTCGACGGTGCGGGTCTCGGGGTCGATGTCCGCGGCCAGGCCGTGGCCCTCGTAGCGCGGATACCCCGAAGAGCCGGTCCGGCCGGTGGCCTCGACGACCGCCGACCGGACCGCGCTGTCCTCGACGGACCGTCCGCCCCGGTCCTCCACGTGCTCGGGAACGAGAAGGATCTCGAAACGCCTCGGAAAGGTGCTCATGCCTCGACGCTAAGCCGCCGCGGCCCCGAGCGCTCAGCCGACCGCCGGGGCGAGCACTCAGCGGGACCCCGGACCCAAGCATTCATTGGGCCCCGAAGGCCGAGCGCCGAGCTCGACCCCCCGAAGCCGAGCGCTCAGCGGGACCCCAGGGGGTGAGCACCGAGCTCGACTTCCGGAGTCGAGCGCTCAGCTGGACTCCCGGGGCACGACCTGCGAGGCCATCAGCTCCCGTGCCTCCGGAGTGCCCTCCGGATCGCGTACCGCGCTGTCGACGAGCTCCGCGAGGCGCCGGCCGATCACCATGTCGATCCGGACCGTTGTCAGCCTGGGCCGCAGCAGCCTCCCGAGCAGCAGGTCGTCGGATCCGACGACCGCCGTCTCCTCCGGGACGGAGATCCCCGCATCCTGCAGGGCACGCATCAGCAGCATCGCGTACTCGTCGTTGTACGCGAAGACGGCGTCCAGCCCGAGCTCACGCCACCGCCCGGCGAGCTCGTTCGCCGAATCCTCCTCGTATCGCAGCGGCAGGGGTACGACAGCGGCGTCCGTTCCCACCACCGCCTGCCGCGCGCCGTCCAGCCGGGGGCCCGAGAACATCTCCAGACCCGGCTCCTCGGGAACCACCACGCCGATCCGGCGCCGGCCCCGCTCGAGCAGATGTTGGGCGGCGACGCGGCCGACCCTCCCCTGGTCCATGACCAGGGCGTGCGTTCCCGCGACCCGCTGAGGGCCGACGGTGATCACGGCCTTCGCCCCGGAGCGCTTGAGGATCTCGACGCCGTTCGGCGTCAGCTCGACCTCGCCGAAGGAGACCACCGCGACCGGGCGGAGCTCCGCCCAGGCCCGGGCGGCCTCGTCTCCGTCGAGGCCGAGACTGCCGTACTGCACCACGGTGTAGTCGAGGCGGCGCAGGGCCCACTGGAGTTCGTTGAAGAAGGTGCTGTAGAGCGGGCCGATGGGCACCTGCGCGGTGGGCAGGAGGACCATCCGGCTGTGGCCGGCGCGCAGGCTGCGGGCCGCGGCGTGGGGCACGTAGCCGAGCTCCTCCGCCGCCTCGCGCACCCGTTGGCGCGTCGGCTCGCTGATCCGTACGGCCGCGGTGTTGTTCAGCACGTACGACACGGTCGCTCTGGAGACGCCCGCGAGGCGCGCGACATCGGCACTGGTCGGGACGGCACGTTCGGCGGACTGTCTGGGTGACTGGCTCATCGCTCCGGCATCCTTCCAGACCAATCCGGCCCAAGGTCTGGCGGATGGCCGGAATCGAGTGCTACACAGTGCTGACACGTGTCACTGACACGTGTCACCCACCCTCGATCCGCTCCTCGCCCCGCACGGGCGATCTCCTCAGGAGGGCACTGTGGCCCTTTCCTCCCCGGGCTCCGGCACCACCGCCTCCACCACCCCCGGCGTCGGCTCCCCCTCGGCCCCCGGGCCGACCCGCGGTCTGCTGTCCCTGCTCCTGACCGGCAACACGGCGATGTACGCGCTGTACGTCGGTGTCCCCGGGATGCTCCTCGCGCTCCAGATCGAGGACATCGATCCGGCGAACAAGGTGGCCAACTTCGGCCTGGTCTCCGGCGTCTCCGCCATCTTCGCCACCGTGTTCAACCCGGTGGCCGGCGCGCTCTCGGACCGCTCGGGGCGGCGCAACCCCTGGATCCTGGCCGGCGGCCTGCTCGCGATACCCGTGATGTTCCTGCTCGGCAGCGTGCACACGATCCTGCTGGTGATGATCGCCTGGTGTCTGGGCCAGGCCGTCATGAACGTCTACCAGGCCGCCATCACCTCGGTCGTGCCCGACCGCGTGCCGATGGCCTCGCGCGGCAAGGCGTCGGCGGCCGTCGGGCTCGGCCTGCCCATCGGCTCCACCATCGGCGCGCTGATCGGCGCCGCGTTCTCGGAGGACTACCGCACCGGCTATCTGGTCTTCGGCGTGATCGTGGCGGCCGCCGCCGTCCTGTTCACCACCTGCGCCCGCGAGCAGCGGATGCCCGCCAAGGCCCCGCTGCCCGTGAAGCAGCAGATCGCCGTCTTCGGCGGCGCGCTGAAGGACCACGACTTCCGCTGGGCGTTCATCGGCCGCGCGCTGCTGATCCTCGGCTACTTCGCGGTCGCCGGCTTCCAGCTGTACATCCTCAAGGACCACACCGACCTGCCGGCCGGGCTCACGGCCGAGGAGGCCGTGGCGGTCCTGATGCCGCTCAACGCGGTCGCCATGGTCGTCTCCACGGTGCTGGGCGGCTGGCTCTCCGACCGCTACGACCGTCGCAAGCTGTTCGTCGGCGCCTCGGCCGCGCTCGCCGCCGTCGCCCTCACGATCCCGGCGGTGTCGACGAGTTGGGCAGCGATGCTCGCCTTCTCCGCCGTCAACGGTCTCGGTTTCGGCTGCTACATGGCCGTGGACACGGCGCTGGTCACCATGGTGCTGCCGAAGGCCGAGGACGCGGCCCGCGACATGGGCGTGCTCAACGTCGCCAACGCCGGGCCGCAGATCGTCGCGCCGTTCGTCGCCTCGCTCATCGTCTCGACGAGTGGCGGATACACCGCGCTTTTCCTGGTCGCCGCCGTACTGTCGGTGCTCGGGGCGCTCGCCGTGCGCCCGATCCGTACCGTGCGCTGAAGACGAGAAGACGACACCCGAGAGGCATCGACGTGCGACTGAACACCACCACCTGGGGATCCGGTGACCGGATCGCGCTGCTGGTCCACGGCATCATGGCCGACCACCGCACGTGGCGGCAGGTCGGACCGGCCCTGGCCGAGCGCGGCTACCGGGTGATCGCCGTGGACCTGCGCGGTCACGGCGTGAGCCCGCGCGCCGAGGGCCCCGAGGGTTACCGCCCGTCGGACTACGCCGACGACCTCGTCGAAACCCTGCCCGCCGGGGCCGAGTTGGCTGTGGGTCACTCGCTCGGCGCACTGGCCCTCGCGGCCGCGGTGGAGCGGCTCGCGCCGCGCCGCGCGGTCTACTCCGACCCGGCCTGGCATCTGCCGGCCGGGGAGGAGGGCTACCGCCCGGAGCTGTTCACCCAGGGCAAGTCCCTCACCCGCGAGCACATCAGGATCCTCAACCGCCGCTGGGCGGAGGTGGATCTCGACATCGAGGTCGAGACGGTGAAGCTCTGGGACGAGCGGACCGCCCACGGTCTGGTCGACGTCGTCGGCCGGGACATGTGGCCCGTGCGGCCGTTCGTCCCGTCACTGATCACGCTGGCCGACCCGAGCTTCCTGATCCCGGCCGACAAGGCCCGGATGCTCAAGGAGCGCGGGTTCGAACTCCGTACGGTCGTGGGCGCGGGTCATACGATCCACCGGGACGACTTCGAAGGGTTCATGACCGCCCTGGACGGCTGGATCTGACGTACCTTTTGGTCATGGACGACGTCTCGATGGTCGGAATGCTCGGCCGGGTCACCGGCACCGTCGGACCCGGCCTCGTCGGCGAGGTGATCGTCCGGATCCGGGGCGGCGCGGAGCACTTCCTCGCCCACGCCGCCAATCCCAAGGAGCGGATCGAGACCGGAACGGTGGTGATGGTCATGGAACATCTCCCTCCACGCACCGTCTATGTCACAGCCGCGTACGACAGTTGACCGATCCATTGAGCGCCTGCCGTGAGGAGGCGCACACTCCCTTCACCGGATCCGCACGGCTCCGGTGAAGGGGGAGCTGCCCATGGGCATCGGCATCCTTGCGGGCGGCGCGATCGCCGCCGTCCTCGTTCTCATCGCACTGTTCAAACTGATGTGGCGCGTCGCGGAACCCAATGAAGCACTCATCATCTCCGGCTCCAACCACAAGATGGAGGGGCTCGGCGAGGGGATGGGCTTCCGGATCGTCACCGGGCGCGGCACGCTCGTGCTGCCGGGCGTCCAGGCGGTACGGAAGCTGTCGCTCGACCTCAACGAGACCCAGCTGCAGGTGGAGTGCGTCACCCACCAGGGCATTCCGCTCAAGGTCCGGGGTGTGGTGATCTTCAAGGTGGGCGACGACTTCGTGTCGATCGCCAACGCGGCCCGCCGTTTCCTCGACCAGCAGAAGCTGATGTCGGAGCGGGTGCACATCGTCTTCGCCGGTCATCTTCGCGCCATCGTCGGCGGGTTGACGGTCGAGGACATGATCCGTGACCGGGAGAAGCTGACCGGGCAGGCCCGTTCGGCCTGTGGCACGGAGATGGAGAAGCTCGGTCTGATCGTCGACTCGCTGCAGATCCACGAGATCGAGGACCCGACCGGGTACATCAAGAACCTGGCCGCGCCGCACGCCGCGGCGGTCCAGCGCGACGCCCGTATCGCGCAGGCGGAGGCCAACCGGCGGGCGACCGAGGCCGAACAGCAGGCCGCGGCGCGGATGTCGGAGGCGACCCGCGACAGCGAGATCCTCCAGGCCGGCTATCAGGCCGAGCGGGACCAGGCGTCCGCGAAGGCCCGGCAGGCCGGTCCGCTGGCCGAGGCCGGGGCGCGTCAGGAGGTCGTCGTCCAGGAGACCCGGGTCGCCGAGCTGGAGGCGCACCGCAAGGAGCAGCAGCTCCAGGCGGATGTCCGCAAACCCGCGGACGCCGAGGCGTACAAGACCCGGACGCGGGCCGAGGCCGAACGCGACGCCCGGATCTCGGCGGCGCAGGCGGAGGCCAAGGAGACGGAGCTGGCCAGTGCCGCGCAAGCGACGGCGACCCGGCTGACCGGTGAGGCGGAGGCGGCGGCCCAGCAGGCGAAGGGGCTCGCCATCGCCGAGTCGACCCGGGCCAAGGGTCTGGCCGAGGCCGAGTCGATCAAGGCGAGGGCCGCGGCGCTCGCCGAGAACCAGGAGGCCGTGGTCGCCCAGCAGCTGGCCGAGAAGTGGCCGGAGATCGTCGAGGCGGGCGCGTCCGCCTTCGGCAACGTGGACCAGATGGTCCTGCTGAACGGCGCCGACGGCATGGCGGAGATGTTCGCCAAGGCGCTGACCATGGGCGGGACGGGCCTCGGTCTGGCCCGTCAGCTGCTCTCGACGATGGGTCCGGACGCCCGGACCGCGGTGGCGCCCTCGGTGAACGGGGCGGCGCCGCCGGCTCCCCGGGCGGAGGCGATCCCGGTCGGGGACGACCAGGACTAGCCGCTCCGCAGCACGACGACAGGCCGGGCCCGGCGCCGTACTGGCGTCGGGCCCCGGTCGTGCGTCCGCGGCAGATCCGTCGGATGTCCAGTCGTGTGGAAGTCGGTGGTACGGAAGTCAGTTGTGGCCGAACTTCCGCTCCTTCTTGTGGGAGACCTGTTCGATGATCGGCCGCGGGGTCTCACGTACGGCAGGGGTCTGTTCCTTCGCCGTCGCCTCGGTCCTGTGTTCATGACCGCCCGTACGGGCACCGCGGTTCACCCGGGTCTGTTTCTTGCCCACGATCGTGCCTCCTGACAGCGAGAATCGGACGCTGGGGCCGTTTTCAGCCTCGCACGCGGGTACGAACACCGCATGTCAGGGACGTCGCGCCCGGGCGGGGCCCTACGGTGGTCCCGTGACGACCTTCCAGTACTCCACGACCGAGGCCGACCCGCACGCGATCGGCCCCGTCCGCACGTCCTACGCCCCCGACCGCGACGGCGCCCCGGATCCCGGGGAGATCGTGTGGACCTGGGTGCCCTTCGAGGAGAACGACGGGCGGGGCAAGGACCGTCCGGTGCTGGTGGTGGCCCGGGAGGAGGCCGGGACGCTGCTCGCCGTCCAGCTGTCCAGCAAGCGCCATGACAGCGATCGCGAGTGGGTGGCGATCGGGGTCGGCGACTGGGACAGCGCGCGCCGCGAGTCCTGGGTCGATCTGGACCGGGTGCTGCGGGTCCACGAGGCGGGGATGCGCCGGGAGGCGTGCGCCCTGGACCGGCCGCGATTCGACCGCGTGGTGGAGCGCCTGATCGAGCGCTACGGCTGGTCGTAGCCGGTCAGGCGCCCGCGAGTACCCGCTGGAAGGCGCCGAGCGTGGCCCGGTCCTTGGTGCGGTCGAGGATCGCGAAGACGATCTCGTCGAAGTGGCCGGCGAAGCGGCCCCCGTCCGTCAGCAGCGCCCGGAAGGCGCCGGCGACCTCGGCGGGGTCGTTCTGGAAGACGCCGCAGCCCCAGGCGCCGAGGACGAGCCGGCGGTAGCCGCCCGCCACGGCGGTCTCCAGGACGCGCTCGGCGCGGCCCGCGAGCGCGGCGGGGACGCGGTCGGCGAGCTCGGGGTTCTGCCGGCGGATCACGCCCGCGTTGGGCGCGGGCGAGGTGAGGAACCCGACCGTGAACGGCTCGCTCAGAAGCTCTCCGCGGTCGTCGCGGAAGACGGGGACGCCGGGCGACAGGATCACCCGGTCCGTGTAGAAGGCGTCCCTCTCGGCCCGGTGGTGCGCGTAGTACTCCGGGGCGCGCAGGAGCGTGGTGTAGAGGGCGGAGGCGCGGCAGACGGCCTCTTCCTGGGCCTGGGCGCCGTTCAGGTAGCCGCCGCCGGGGTTGCGGGCGGAGGCGAAGTTCAGGACGGCCACCGGGGCGGCACCGTCCCTGGTCAGCCGCCGTGCGGCGACCAGGCTGCTCTCGTCGGTGACCGTGATGACGGTGGTGCGGTGGGGGTCCGGGGCGAGGGGGACGGGGACGGGCTCGGGGCCGTGGAGCCGGGTCCCGGCGACGGCCGCGCTCAGCTCCGCCTCGATCGAGACCATCCGGCCGCCGGGAGCCCGGTATCGGCCCGCTTCGACGATCTCCTCGGTCTGCTTCGCGATCCCCCGCAGTCGTGCACTCATGCGCGCAAGCTTGATCGAATCGGCTCCTCCGGGGCAACGGGATATTCACCGTGCTGCCGAGGGGGCGCTCTTGCACGCCGGTCGGACGTGGCTTTAGGTGGAATCAGCGCCTTCCGAGACAGGAGGAACGACATGTCGTCGAGCGGCATACCGCAGAGCGGTTCCGCCCTCACCGAGGACGAGGCCGAGGACCTGCTGCGATGTATCTGCTTCAAGACGGGCCCACCCCGCGCGCTCGGGGTGGAGGTGGAATGGCTCGTCCACGAGCTGCGTGACCCGCGGCTTCCCGTCCGACCGCAGCGGCTGGCCTCGGCCGTCGACACCGTACGGTCCCTGCCATTGGCCTCGGCCATCACCCTCGAACCCGGCGGACAGCTGGAGCTCAGCTCGCCGCCCGCCGCCTCGCTCATGGGGTGCGTCGACACACTCTCGGCCGATCTCCGCGCCGTACGTGACGCGCTCTCCCCCCTCGGACTCTCCCTCAGCGGATACGGGGTCGATCCCTGGAACGCGCCGCGTGACCGGCTGCTCCGCGAGCCCCGGTACGACGCGATGGAGGCCGCTCTCGATCGCACGGGACCGTCCGGCCGGGCCATGATGTGCGACTCGGCGTCGGTCCAGATCTGTCTGGACGCGGGTCAGGAGGAGCCGGGACCGCTCGGCTACCACCGCCGGTGGCAGCTGGCCCATCTGCTGGGCGCGGTCCTTGTGGCCGCGTTCGCCAACTCGCCCGTCCACGGCGGGCGGCGCACCGGCTGGCGGTCGACGCGGCAGGCGCTCTGGACCGACCTCGACCCGGCCCGGGCGCTCGCCCCGGCCCCGGACGGAGAACCCCGGGCTGCCTGGGCGAAGCATGTGCTGGACACCCCGGTGATGTGCGTACGGGGCGATGAGGCACCGTGGGAGGTGCCGGAGGGGCTCACCTTCCGCAAGTGGCTGCGCACCGGCCTCCCCCGACCGGCCGACGAGGACGATCTGCGGTACCACCTGACGACGCTCTTCCCGCCGGTGCGGCCGCGAGGGCATCTGGAGCTGCGGATGGTCGACGCGCAGCGCGGTCCGGACGGCTGGATCGTGCCGGTGGCCGTGGCCGCCGCGCTGTTCGACGATCCGGAAGCCGCCGAGAGCGTGTACCGGGCGGTCAAGCCCCTGGCCGAGCGGGCCGGTCCGCAGGCGGCTCCGCGGAACCCGCTCTGGCTGGCCGCGGCCAGGGACGGGCTCACCGACCCCGACCTGCACACCGCGGCCCTCGTGGCGTTCCCCGCCGCGCTGGAGGCGCTCCCCCGGATCGGGGCGAGCCCGGCCGTGCAGCAGGCGGTGGCCGCCTTCCACGAACGGTACGTACTCCCCGGCAGCTGTCCCGCCGACGAACTCCAGGAGGTGGCGTCATGACCGTGACGACGGATCCCTCGGCCCTGCGTCGGCGTGCTCTCGACGCGCTCACGACGGCGCGGGAGCGTACCGCGCTGCTCACCTCCTGTGTCGAGGACGACGAACTCACCGCGCAGCACTCCCCGTTGATGTCTCCACTCGTGTGGGACCTGGCGCACATCGGAAACCAGGAGGAGCAGTGGCTGTGGCGGGCGGTCGCGGGGCGTGACGCGCTGCGCCCGGAGATCGACTCGATCTACGACGCCTTCGAGCACCCGCGCGCCAGCCGGCCGACCCTGCCCCTGCTGCCTCCGGCCGAGGCCCGGGCCTATGCCTCCGATGTACGCGGCCGGGTCCTGGACGTGCTGGCGACCACCCCGCTGGAGGGCCGGCCGCTCGTCGAGGCGGCGTTCGCCTTCGGGATGATCGCCCAGCACGAACAGCAGCACGACGAGACCATGTTGATCACCCATCAGCTGAGAAAGGGACCGCAGGCTCTGACCGCTCCCCCACCGCCGGCCACCGGCGTCGGCGGGCTGACCGCCGAAGTCCTGGTCCCCGGCGGGTCGTTCACGATGGGCACGTCGGACGAGCCCTGGGCGCTGGACAACGAGCGTCCGGCGCACGCCCGAATGGTCCCGGCGTTCTTCATCGACACCGTCCCGGTCACCAACGGCGCCTATATGGCGTTCGTCGCGGACGGCGGCTACACGGACGAGCGCTGGTGGCAGGCGGAGGGCTGGGAGCAGATCCGTAGGCACGACATCGCCGCACCGCTGTTCTGGCGGCGCGACGGCGGCCAGTGGACACGGCGCCGGTTCGGCGTGACGGAGCCGGTGCCCGAGGACGAGCCGGTGGTGCATGTCAGCTGGTACGAGGCGGACGCCTACGCCCGCTGGGCCGGACGCAGGCTCCCCACCGAGGCCGAGTGGGAGAAGGCGGCCCGGCACGATCCGGCGAGCGGGCGCTCGCGCCGCTATCCGTGGGGCGACGCCGACCCTGCGCCCGAGCACGCCAATCTCGGCCAGCGTCATCTGCGGCCCGCCCCGGCGGGAAGCTATCCGGAGGGCGCTTCGCCGCTCGGGGTACGGCAGTTGATCGGGGACGTGTGGGAGTGGACGTCCAGCGACTTCCTGCCGTATCCGGGATTCACGGCCTTCCCGTACAAGGAGTACTCGGAGGTCTTCTTCGGTCCGGCGCACAAGGTGCTGCGCGGTGGGTCCTTCGCGGTGGACGAGGTGGCCTGCCGGGGTACCTTCCGGAACTGGGACCTGCCGGTGCGCCGGCAGATCTTCTCCGGGTTCCGGACCGCGCGGGATGCGGAGCTCGCCTGATGTGCCGTCATATCGCCTTTCTCGGCGATCCGGTGCCACTCGGCGAGCTGCTGCTGCGGCCGCCGCACTCGCTGGAGCGGCAGGCTTGGCAGCCGCGCAGCCAGGTCAGTGGGGTGGTGAACGCGGACGGCTTCGGCGTCGGCTGGTACGCCGACGGCGACCCGGTGCCGGCCCGCTACCGCCGGGCCGCACCCATCTGGGGCGATCGCTCCCTGGCCGATCTGGCGCGGGTGGTGCGCACGGGGGCGCTGCTGGCAGCGGTCCGGGGCGCCACCCGGCCGGGCGCGGACGGGGAGGCCGCGGCGGCCCCGTTCGCGGCGGGGCCGTGGCTGTTCAGCCACAACGGAGCGGTGGCGGGCTGGCCCGACTCGCTCACTCCGCTGGCCGCGTCGCTGACCGCCGGGGAACTTCTCGCCCTGGAGGCCCGCACGGACTCGGCGCTGGTGTGGGGTCTCGTACTGCACCGGCTGCGGGCCGGCGACGCGCCCGGGCGGGCGCTCGCCGACACCGTACGGGAGGTCGCCGAGGCCGACCCGGAGTCCCGGCTCAACCTCCTGCTCACCGACGGCACCGAGATCACCGCGACCAGCTGGGGGAACTCCCTCTGGTATCTGAAACGCCCCGATCGCACGGTCGTCGGCTCGGAGCCGTACGACGACGATCCGCTCTGGCGCGAGGTGCCGGACCGCACCCTGCTGACCGCCACCCGCGCCGATGTCACCCTCACCTCGCTCAAGGAGCCCTCCTCGTGAGCCCCTTCCAGCTGACCCGCACCCTTCCCGAGGACGCCACGGACGCCGATCTGCGCGCCGACGTCCTGCACGGTCTGACCCGCCTGCCCAAGGAACTGCCGCCGAAGTGGTTCTACGACGCGCGCGGCAGTGAACTGTTCGAGGAGATCACCAGGCTCCCCGAGTACTACCCGACCCGCGCGGAGCGGGAGATCCTGATCGCCCGTGCCCACGACATAGCCGCGGCGACGGTGGCGCGGACGCTGGTGGAGCTGGGTTCCGGCTCCTCCGAGAAGACCCGGTTCCTGATCGACGCGCTGCTGCCCGAGCTGGACAGCTATGTACCGGTGGACGTGAGCGAGTCGGCGCTGAGGGGTGCGTCGGAGGCGCTGCTCGCGGAGCGGCCCGGGCTCCACATCCACGCCCTGGTCGCCGACTTCACCCGGGGGCTGGCCCTGCCGGGCACACCGGGGCCGCGTCTGGTGGCGTTCCTGGGCGGCACGATCGGCAATCTGCTGCCCCACGAGCGCGAGGTCTTCCTGCGTTCGGTGCGGGCGATGCTGGCGCCGGGCGACGCCCTGCTGCTCGGCACGGACCTGGTGAAGGACGAGGCGACGCTCGTCGCCGCGTACGACGACTCCGCCGGGGTGACGGCGGAGTTCAACAAGAACGTGCTGGCGGTGATCGCCCGCGAGCTGGACGCGGATGTGCAGCCGGACGACTTCGACCATGTGGCGCTCTGGGACCACGAACGGGAGTGGATCGAGATGCGGCTGCGGGCGCGCCACGCGCTCACGGTGAAGATTCCCGAGCTGGATCTGGTGGTGCCGTTCGAGGCGGGCGAGGAGGTACGGACCGAGGTGTCGGCGAAGTTCCGTCAGGCGGGCGTGCGCGCGGAGCTGGCGGAGGCCGGGCTGGATCTGACCCGCTGGTGGACGGACAAGGAGGGGCGGTTCGCGCTGTCGCTGGCGACGGCTCTCTGAGCCGCCCGGGCCAGGGAGCGGCGGTCCGGATATTGGACGTTGGATATCGGATCCAATATCCGGATCTCCGCGGTGAGCCCGCGGGCCGCGGCGATCCGCCAGAGCGAGGCGGCGAGCGGATCGTCCCCCACGAACGCGGCGGGCCCGGTCGGCCGGTACTCCAGCCGTACCGGCTGGACGGGGACGGAGGCGTCGAGGGCGGCCTGGAAGGCGGCCGGCCGGAAGGCTCCTCCGCCCCGGCCGCACCAGGTGGACCCTTCTGGGAAGACGATCACCCGGCCGCCGCCCGCCAGTGCCCGCGCCATCGAGCGGACGGTGGCGGGCAGGGCCCGTAGCCGGTCGCGGTCGATGAAGAGGGTGCCGCCCCGGGCCGCGAGCGGCCCGAGCACCGGCCAGCCCCGGATCTCCTTCTTGGCGAGCATCCGACCGGGCAGGACGGCGGCCACGAGGGGGATGTCCAGCCAGGAGATGTGGTTGGCGACGATCAGCAGGGGCCCGTCGGCGGGGGCGGGGACTCCGGTGACCTTCAGACGGACGCCGAAGGCCCGGAGCACCACTCGGCACCAGCGGCGGGCGAGCGCCCGTCGTCCGGCGGGCGGCAGCGGCGCCGCCAGGGGTGCGAGCAGCACCCCGACCAGGACGGCGGCGACGCCCCCGGCAAGCCGGGCCGCTGCCCGTACGGGCCCGGCGGTCGGATCCGTGTGCCGTGCGCAGGGATCGGGGGCACACGGCGAGGTCGGCAGCCAGGGCGAGGCGGAGGCGGAACCGGCGGCGGTCACTGCGCCGGCGCGAGGGAGAGGAAGTGGCGCAGGTAGCGGGGGTTGGTGTTGCGCAGCGACAGCAGGACGTAGAGGTCGGCCACGCCGAAGTCGACGTCGTGGGCGGGTGCGCCGCAGACCCATGCGCCGAGCCGCAGATAGCCGCGGAGCAGCGGCGGGAGCTCGACGCGGCCCTGGGGGCGGGTGATCCCGTCGGGGGTCCAGAGCTTGTGCGGGGTGACCCAGTACTCCTCGGGGGCGAGGTGCTTGGCCTTGACCGTGTCCCAGGTGGCGGCGGCGAGGCTGCCGCCGTCGGCGAGCGGGATCGAGCAGCACCCGGCGAGCCAGTTGTGGCCGGTGCGGGTCATGTAGCGGGCGAGCCCGGCCCAGATCAGGGCGATGACGGCGCCGTTGCGGTGGGCGGGGTGGACACACGAGCGCCCGACCTCGACGAGGTCGTCGCGGACGGGGGCGAGCCGGCCGAGGTCGAACTCGCTCTCGGAGTAGAGGCGTCCGGCGATCCGGGCGCGGTCGGGCGGCAGGACGCGGTACGTGCCGACGACCTCTCCGGTGGCCTCCTCGCGCACCAGGAGGTGGTCGCAGTAGGCGTCGAAGGCGTCGATGTCGAGGCCCGGCTCGGGTCCGTCGAGTCGGGCGCCCATCTCGCCCGCGAAGACCTGGTGACGCAGGCGCTGGGCGGCGCGGACGTCTTCCTGGGTGCGGGCGAGACAGACGACGTAGCGGGGCTCCGGGTCGGCGGCCGGGACCGCGGACCGGGGCTGCGGCTGGGCCGGGACACCGGCGAACGGGACGGCCGTGGCGGTGGCACCCGACGGGGCACCCGCGGGAACGGGGAGACCGGCGGGGACGGGGACAGCGGGGGCCGCGGCGGCTGCGGGCGACGGTGCGGGCATGTCGGGCTCCTCCGGCGTACGGAAGGGGGACGGTGAGGGCCGGACCGGGTGAGCGGTGGTCCGGCTCCTTACTTCTTCCGTGACCGACTGGATTCGACATGACCGTTCGGGGGATCGCGGGTGTGCGGTCGCTGAATGCTATTCGGCGAGGGTCCGCGTGATCTGCTCCGAAGCCGACTCGGCGGCCTTCTTCGGGTCTTCGCCCTCCAGGACCGCGGACATGTACGGCTTGATGGGGTTGGACGCCTCGACGTCGGCCCACTGCGGGGAGTTGGGGGTGGCCCTGCCGCGGGCCGCGCCGACGGCCATGACGGCGGTGGCCTCCTGGCCCTCGACGACTGAGGCGAGGGAGCTCTTGTTGGGGACGTAGTTCATGGCACGGGCGAGTTCGGCCTGCCACTTCTCCCCGGCCAGCGCCTTGACGACGTCGATGGCCGCGTTCCGCTCGGGCGCGTTCTCCGGGACGATCAGGTCGGAGCCGCCGGTGAAGACGGCGCACGGCTGTCCGGCCTTCTTGCCGGGTATGGGGAAGAAGCCCAGCTTGTCCTCGAGCGCCGGGTTCGCCTTGGTGATGGCGGCGACGGCGCTGGGGGTCGCGATGATCTGGGCGACATCGCCCTTGGCGAAGACCTCGGCCTGGGGCGGGGTCTGCTCGTCGGCGTTCTTCGGTCCGGAGCCGAGCGACTGCAGCTCCTTGTAGAACTCCATGCCGCGCAGCGCGGCCGGGCTGTCGAGGGCACCGATCCAGTCGCCGCCCTTGTCCTCGGCGAGTTCGCCGCCCTCGTCCCAGATGAACCCCGCCAGGGTGTACCAGTCCTGTCCCGCGAGGTAGATGCCCTGGGAGCCGTCGCGGTTGAGCTTCTCGGTGTCCTCGAGCCACTGCGCCCGGCCGGCGGGCGGCTTGGTGATGCCGGCCTGCTGGAAGAGGTCCTTGTGGTAGATCACGACACGGTTGGCGGCGTACCAGGGGATGCCGTACTGGGCTCCGCTGATTCTGCCGGGCTCGGCGAGACCGGGCAGCCAGTCCTCGCTGCCGAGGTCGCGCACGGATTCCAGGGTGAGGTCGTAGAGCTTGTCGGTGTCCGCGTACTGGGCGACCTGGGTGTTGCCGACCTCGATGACGTCGGGGCCGCCCTCGCCGCTGATCGCCTCGGTGACCTTCTTGCCGATCCCCGTCCACTCCTGGAACGTGAACTCCAGTTCGATGCCCTCGTGCTCGGCCTCGTACGCCTCGGTGAAGCGTGCGAGGAAGTCCTCGCTGACGCTGTCGCGCATCAGCCAGACGTCGACCGTGCGGGTGCTTTCGGCGGCGCCGGGCAGGAGGCCGCAGCCCGCGAGGGCGAGGGCGGTGGCGGCTGCCAGCGGACAGACGAGATGGCGGTTCTTCACGTAGGTCACCTTCTGCGTTCCATGAAATGGAGTGCGGCATGGGGAGCTGACCCGTCGTGGGGGGACCGAACGGCGTGTTCGCGCGGGTATGTGGCCTGGATTCTGGTCTGGACCAACCAACCGGTCAAGTCCCGAACGATCCGGTTCGGGGCGGGCGTGCCGGGCACGCCCGCCCGTTATGCCCGGTACGGGCGGGGCAGGTGCTACGGGACGGCCGGTACGGAGTCCTCGAAGGCCGTGCCCGCCGTGCGGTACGCGGCGACCTTGGCGGCCACTTGGGCCGGGGTCAGGACCTGGTCCTTCACATGCAGGACGTAGTCGACCTTCTGGTCGTAGGACCGCGCCGTGGTGGAGGTCTGGCCGGCGAGGTCGATCAGCCACTGGTTGAAGTTTATGGACATCGGGCGCTCGGGGAGGTAGCGGGCGTCGTGGCGGCCGAACTCCTGGCCGTCGACGTAGTAGACGATCGTGTTGTCGTCGATGGTCAGGACGAGGTCGTGCCAGCCGGCGTAGCTCGCCCGGACCTCGGAGTGCTGGTTGACCGCCTCCCAGGGGTCGGGCCGGTAGGTCTCCCACGAGGTGGTGTAGAGGATGTTCGCGGGCTCGCCCCAGCCGCCGTTGGGCAGGTACTCGAAGTCGTACTCGGCGTAGTCGTCCGCCATCGGCGCCTTGAGGTCGTTGATGGTGAAGAAGGTCTGGACGAGACGGTCGCCGTCCGGCCCGGAGAGCGGCGCGTCGGAGAAGCGGACCCGGGCGGCGTAGGTGCCGTTCTTGAACTTCATGGACCGGGTGAGGATCTCTGTCTGCTTGGTGGACTCGGCGGTCCCGGCCGTCGAGGTCCTCAGGTTCATGATCGAGTTCGTGCCCTCCTTGGCGAAGGTCACGTTCTCGGGCGCCCAGCCGGCGCCGGGCACGCCCGGTCCGCCTGAGTTGGAGCGCACGCTCCAGCCGTGGGCGGCGATCGCCGGGTCGGTGTGGCCGGTGTAGTCGAAGTCGTCGAAGAGCGCGGAACCGCCGGTGGGCGGCGGGGTGGTCGGGTCGGTCGGCGTCGGGGTGGGCTCGTTCCCCGCCGGCGCGGTGCCCCAGACCGGGGCGCCGCCGACCGTGGCGGTGACCTTGCTCCAGTTCGCGTACGTGGTCTGGGCCGGGCCGAAGGAGTAGTCGTCGTTCTGGTTCAGCGGCTGCCAGTTGGAGCGGTGGAAGCGCAGCTGCATGTCGCCCGTGTCGGCGCCCGGGGCCAGGCTGCCGGCACCGGCGGTGAAGCCGACCTCCAGATAGCGGTCGGCGGTCGCGGTGGGATTCGCGAGCGTGCCGAACGTTCCGGTCAGATTGGCGCAGCCCTTCACCGCCCAGGAGCAGGCGTAGGTGTACGAGGCTCCCGGATCGGCCTTGAAGTAGTAGCGCACCTTGACCTGGCTCAACGGGACGCTCGACGAACCGGTGTTGACCACCTTGAGCCAGGGCTCCACCTGGTCGCTCCCGGTGGAGCTCTGTCGGTACTGGACGGTGACGGCCTCGCCGGCCGCGGCGGCCGGGAGCGCGGTCAGCGCGGTGGCACCGAGGCCGGTCACGGCGGCGACGGCGAGTGCGGCGCGGATCCGCAGGCCGGCACCGATCGGTCGGGCACTCATCGGTCGGTTGCTCATCGGGGTTCCTCTCCTTGGACGGAGGTGGGGGAAAGGCGGCGCGGCACCCGGAGGGTGTCGAGCCGGGTCCGGTGGTGGCACAGCCGGGCCTGGAAGCCCGGCCAGTCCCGGCGCCCGGTCCAGGCGGTCTCGGCCAGGGCGCAGAGCCGGGGGAAGGTCAGGTACTCGGCGTGCGCGGCGGTGGGGACGAACTCGGTCCACAGCTGCGCCTGGGTGCCGAGGACCCGCGCGGTCTCCTCCGGGCTCCAGTGGGCCGGGGCGGGGTCGGTGCCGTGGACGGCGCGCAGATCGACGACGGCGCCCGGCTGACCGGGCGGCTCGTCGAACCTGGCCGACTGGGGGTAGTCGAGGTACGTGGAGCGGTGGGGAGCCATGACGACCTGGTGGCCCCGGCGGGCCGCCGTGCGCCCGTGGACGGTGTCCCGCCAGGGCATGACGGTGAAGTACGGGGGGAGGTCGGCGCCGGTCTCGGTCCAGCCGAGCGGTCGGCGGCCGGCGTCGAGGAGATGGCGCCCGATCTGTTCCATGAACCAGCCGTGCAGGGCGTCCGGGCCGTCGAGTCCCGCCTCGGCGACGCGCCGGCGGGCGACGGGCGAGGCGTGCCATTCGGTGGTCGGGCACTCCTCCCCTCCGATGTGGATGTGCGGCGAGGGGAAGACGTCGAGGACTTCGTCGAGTACGTCGCGGCAGAAGTCGAGGACCCCGTCGTGGACTCCGAGGACGGTGTCGCACACACCCCAGCGGTCCCAGACGTCCAGGGCGCGGTCCGGTCGGTTGCCGAGTTCGGGGTAGGCGGCCAGGGCCGCTCGGGCATGGCCGGGCATCTCGATCTCGGGCACCACGGTGACGCCCCGTTCGGCCGCGTGCCTTACCAGACCGGCGAGTTCGGAGCGGGTGTAGGCACCGCCGTGCGGGAGGCCGCCGATCTCGGTGAGCCGGGGGCGGCCGGCGATCGGCATGCGCCAGCCCTGGTCGTCGGTGAGGTGGAGGTGGAGGACGTTGAGCTTGTGGAGGGCGAGGAGGTCGACGTATCTCCGGAGGAAGGAGACGGGCCTGAAGTGGCGGGCGACGTCGAGCATGGCTCCGCGCCAGGAGAACCGGGGCACGTCGGTGATCTGCACGCAGGGCACGGACCAGTCGACGCCGGTGACGGGTTCGTCTAGAAGGGCCTGGACGGGGAGGAGTTGACGGAGTGTCTGGACTCCGGCGAGCAGGCCACCGGGGCGGGCGGCGCGCAGCAGGACGCCCTCGGGGCCGACGGTGAGGCCGTATCCCTCGTCACCGAGGCCGCCGAGGGCCGGGTCGAGGGCGAGGACGACGGGGCCGTCCGGGCGCTCGGGCAGCCGGAGTCCGGTGGCCGGCCCCAGGAGGGTGCGGAGCAGCTCCGCGGCGACCCGGGCACCGGGGGCGATCTTGAGGGCGGTATCGGCGTCGAAGGTGAACCTGCCGAACAGAACGGTGAGTTGGGTGGGGTGGGGAACGAGCTGGGGCACGGGCATGACGGCGCGCTATCCCTTCACGGCTCCGCCGGTCATCCCGGCGGCGACCCGGCTCTGCAGGACCAGGAAGAGGACGAGGACGGGCAGGGCGAAGAGGGTGGACGCCGCCATGGTGGCGCCCCAGTCGGTGCCGAAGACGTTGGAGAAGGAGGAGAGCCAGACGGGCAGCGTCCGGTCGTCCTGGTTCTTGATGATGAGCATGTTGGCGAAGGCGAACTCGTTCCAGGCGGTGATGAATCCGAAGAGCGAGGTGGCCAGCAGACCGGGGGCCAGCAGGGGAAGGGTCACGCGGCGGAAGGCCTCGGCGCGGGTGCAGCCGTCGACCTGGGCGGCCTCCTCGAGCTCGGCGGGGACGGCGGCGAGGAAGGAGCGGAGGGTGACGACGGTGAACGGCAGGGTGATCATGAAGTAGATCAGGGTCAGGGTTCCGAGCCGGTCGAGCAGGTCGGCGTCCCGGGCGATGACGTACATCGGGATCAACAGCGCTTCCCAGGGCGCCACTTGCGCGATGAAGACCATGAGGACGAAGGCGCGCCGGCCGCGCCAGCGCATCCGGGCGACGGCGAAGGCGGCGCCGAGCGCCACCACCAGCGCGAGCAGGACGCAACCGGCGGTGACGATCAGGCTGTTGCGCCAGAAGAGCCAGAATCCGTCCGCCTCGACGGCGTGCGCGAAGTGCTCCAGGGTGAGGGAGGTCGGCAGCAGGACGGGGGTCTCGGCCTGGATGTCGGGGGTGGGCTTGAAGGCCGTGGAGACCATCCAGTACACCGGGAAGACGGCGAGCGCGAAGACGGTCGCGGCGGCGGTGTTCAGGGGGAGTCGGCGCAGCGCGCGGGGATTCACCGGTCGGCCTCCTGCCGGAGCATCTGACGGAAGTAGGCGATCAGCACGGCGACGAGGATGAGCACCGTCAGGGTGGAGACGGCCGCGCCGAGGTCGTAGCGGTGGAGCGACTGGGCGATCCGGTACGCGTAGACCGGCAGGGTGGTCGTCGCCTCGCCGGGGCCGCCCCGGGTGACGGCCCAGATCTGGGCGAAGCAGCGGAAGACCCAGATGACTTCGAGGCACAGGACAAGACCGAAGATCGGCCGGAGCAGCGGCAGGGTGATCGAGCGGAAGATCCGAAAGGCGCCGGCTCCGTCCAGCCGGGCGGACTCGTACAGCTCCTCGGGGACGGTCAGCAGGGCGGCGTGCAGGGTGATAGCGGCGAAGGGGACCGACTGCCACACCACGAGCAGGACGAGGACGGTGAAGGCGGCCGTGCCGTCGGCGAGCCAGGAGTACCCCTCGAAGGAGGTGAATCCCAGGCGTACGAGTACCCAGTTGACGATGCCGAGGCGGGAGGCGAAGAGCCACTGGAAGACGGTGGTGGTGGCGATGACCGGGCTGGCCCAGGCGAGGACGAGCCCGCTCGTCACCAGGATCCTCATCCGCCGGCCGAGCCGCCGCATCATCAGCGCGACGAGCGTGCCGATCACCATGATCAGGACGACGTTGACGAGCGTCCACCAGAAGGTGCGTCGGACGACCTCCCAGAACTCCGGGTCGGCCAGGACCGTCCGGTAGTTCTGGAAGCCGACGAACCCGGCGCCGCCCCGGATGAGTTCGCCCATTCCGTACCGCTGGAAGGAGATCAGCAGGTTGCGGACGAGGGGGTAGCCGAGGAGCAGGGCGCCGCCGAGGACGGTCGGGGCGACGAGGAGGTATGGCCAGAGGGCGGCGGCCCCGCGACGCGGCCCGCTCACGAGCCGAGGGTCTTGGTGATGCTCTCCGACGCGTCCTTGGCGGCCCGCGCCGGGTCGGTGCCGGTGAGCACGGCGGTCATGTACTGCTTGATCGGGTTGGTGGCCTCCACGGCGGCCCACTGCGGGGAGTTGGGCGTGGCGCGGCCCTGCGCGGCGCCGGCGGCCATGGCCGCTGTGCCCTCGTCGTCCTGGATCACATGGGCGAGCGAGGTGCGGTTGGGGACGTAACTCATCGTTCTGGCCATCTCCGTCTGCCACTTCTCGCCGGCGAGCGCCTTGACGACCTCGTAGGCGGCGTCGGGGTGGGCGGAGGCCTCGGGGACGATGAGGTCGGAGCCGCCGGTGAAGACCGCGCCGGGCCTGTCCGCCGTCGTCCCCGGGATCGGGAAGAAGCCGAGCTTGCCCTTGAGCGCCGGATTGGCCTCTTCGACGATCTTCGCTCCGCCGGGCACGGCGATGATCTGGGCGATGTCACCCTTGGCGAAGACATCGGCCTGCGGCGGCTTGGCCTCGTCGGAGTCCTTGGGGCCCTTGCCGAGGGCCTGGAGCTGCCGGTAGAAGTCCATGCCCGCGAGGGCCTGCGGGGTGTCGAGCGCGCCCTTCCACTCCTTGCCGTTCTGCACGGCGAGGTCGCCGCCTTCCTCCCAGATGAAGCCCGACAGGGTGTACCAGTTCTGTCCGGGGAGGTAGATGCCCTGCGTGGAGCCCTTGTTGAGCTTCGCGGTGACGGTGAGCCACTCGGCACGGGTCTTCGGCGGGGCGGTGACGCCGGCCCTGGCGAAGAGCTCCTTGTGGTAGATGACGACACGGTTGGCGGCGTACCAGGGGATGCCGAACTGCTTGCCGTCGACCTTGCCGGGCTCGGCGAGGCCGGGCAGCCAGTCGGCGCCGTTCAGCTCGGCGACCTTGGCGCTGAGGTCACGGACGCCGCCGCTCGCCGCGTACTGGGCGACCTGGGTGTTGCCGACCTCGATGACGTCGGGGGCGTCCTTGCTGGCCAGGGCCGCGGTGACCTTCTCGCCGATGCCGTCCCACTCCTGGATCTGGATGTCGAGGGTGGTGCCCTGGTGCGTCGCCTCGAAGTCGGTGCGGAAGCGGGTGAGGAAGTCGTCGGTGACGCTGTCCTTCATGATCCAGACGGTGACCTTCGCGGCTCCGTCGGCGTTCGCGGGGTCGTCGGTGGAACCGCAGGCGGTGACAGAGAGAGCCAGGGTCGCCATGAGCGCGACGGGGCCGGCGAGGGGGCGGATCTTCACGGGCACCTCGATGGATGGTTGACCAATTGGTCAAGTGGTCAGATGCGTGACCAGAAGGTGGCATGGACCAATGTGACCGTCAACCCCTTGAAAAATATGCGCTGTTCACCCAATCGTCGGAGAGGAGGTCTGGTTAGGATGAGACTTACCAGTTGACCAGTCAGGGAGAGCACATGAAGGACGGCCCCTCGGGCGGGGTGCTGAAGAGAGAGCGCGTACGGGAGCATCTGCTGGGTCTGATCGAGGCGGGCCGCCCCGGTGAACCGATCCCTTCGGAGCGCACCCTGTGTGCCGCGCTCGGCGTCTCACGCCCCACCCTGCGCGCGGCCGTCGACGAACTCGTCGCGACGGGCGTGCTGGTACGGGAGCACGGGCGCGGCATGTTCGTCGCGCCGGCCAAGATCACCCAGCAACTCGCCCCGGACGACGCGGCCTTCACCGTTCCCCGCGCCTCCGGAAGCTGGTCCAGCACGGTGCTCGAGTCCGCCAGGCTCCGGGCCGGCGCGCGCATCGGCCGCAAGCTCCGCCTCTCCCCCGCCGCCGAGCTGCTCTACATCGCCCGCCTCCGCCTGGTCGACGGCTCCCCCATGGCGATCGAGCACCTCCACATCCCGGCGGATCTCGTCCCCGCCGCGCTCACCGCACAGGAGTTGGAGGCCGGCGATCTCTACGACCATCTCAGGGACCACCATCGCGTCCATGTCCGGGAGGCGACGCAGTCGATCGAGCCCACCGTCGTCAGCGAGGCGGAGGCGGCCCTCCTGGACGTCCCCGTCCTCTCCCCCGCGCTGCTGATCGAGCGCCTCACCCTCGACACCTCGGGCCGACCGGTGGAGTACGTCCACTCGGTGTACCGGGGCGACCGCTACCGGATCGTCTCCCGGCTCGACTTCACCCGCGACGGCGTCGTGACCTCCTCGACGGCCGGGGATGCATACTGACCGGCGGACGACAGGCCGGGGAGGACATGCGATGGGGCTCAAGCGGGAGCGGGTACGGGAGCATCTGCTGGCCGTGGTCGACGGGCGCCGCCCCGGCGACGCCATCCCCTCCGAACGCACCCTGTGCGCCACGCTCGGTGTCTCGCGCCCCACCCTGCGCGCCGCCGTCGACGAACTCGTCGCGACGGGCGTGCTGGTACGGGAGCACGGGCGCGGCATGTTCGTCGCACCGGCCAAGATCACCCAGGAGCTCGTCGCCGAGGACCACGCGGCGGGCGCGCCCCGGAGCCGCGGCAGCTGGACGAGCACGGTGCTGGAGTTCCGTACCGTACGGGCGGGCGCGCGGATCGGACGGAAGCTGAAGGTCTCCCCCGCGGCCGAGCTGGTGTACGTGGCGCGGCTGCGGCACGTCGACGGGGCTCCGATCGCCCTGGAGCATCTGCACGTCCCCGCGGATCTGGTGCCCGGCCTGACCCCCGCCGACATGGAGAGCGGCTTCTACGCCCATCTGCGCGAGAGGTGCCGCATCCGGACGGCGCACGCCGTCCAGTCGATCGAGCCGACCGTCCTGAGCGAGGAGGAGGCCGAACTGCTCGGCGTCCCCGTGCTCTCCCCCGCCCTGCTCTTCGACCGCGTCACCTCGGACACGGGCGGGCGGCCGGTGGAGTGCGTCCGCTCGCTGTACCGGGGCGACCGCTACCGGATCGTCTCCCGGCTCGCCCTCTCCGACGGTGCCGCCGACCACCCGGCGCCCGACGTGTCGCGGACCGGGGCGTGGTGGGGCACGGTGGAGTGACCCCCAAGGTCCAAGGAGAGGAGTTCGGCCCTCATGTCGAACCACACCTACCGCGTCACCGAGATCGTCGGCACCTCCACGGAGAGCGTGGACCAGGCCATTCGCAACGGCATCGACCGGGCCTCGCAGAAGCTCCGCGGCCTCGACTGGTTCGAGGTGACACAGGTGCGCGGTCACCTCGTCGACGGGGCGATCGCGCACTACCAGGTCGGACTGAAGGTCGGCTTCCGGCTGGAGGACGGCGACTGACCCGGTCGGTCAGGTCCGGCCCTCCCTCTCCTGGGCGTCCTTGAGGGCCTCCGAAGCCGCGGCCCAGCGGGCGCGGACGACCCGGAAGCCCGCCTGGGCGGCCGCGTCGCAGACCAGCTCGTCGTCGTCGACCAGCATGCGGATCTCGCGGTCGCGGCCGAGCCGGCGAAGGATCTCCAGCTTGGTGTGGCGCGCGGGACGGAAGTCGCTGTTGCTGCGCATGTGGATCCGGCCCTCGGGCAGTCCCTGCGCGGCGAGCCAGGCCACGGTGTCCTTGCGGCAGCGCTCGGGGCGCCCGGTGAGATAGACGATCTCGCACTCCTCGGCGGCCTCGAGACACATGGCCACGCCCTGCGCGAGCGGCGGATCCTGGGGCGCGGCGGCGAAGAAGCCCTTCCAGTCGCGCGGCCGGGCCTCCAGGAAGTGCTGGCGGTGGGCGGTGCCGGCGAGAGTGTTGTCGAGATCGAAGACGGCTATGGGCCTGCTGATTCGCGTCACCCGGACAGCGTAGGCAGTGCGAGGTCGAACGCCGACGACCGGCCCTCCCGAGCGGGCGGGCCGGACGGGGGTGGGAGCGAGGCCCCGGGGGCCTCGAGGAGCGCGGGGGCCTCGAGGAGCGCGGGCCCGCCCGGCGCGCACAACGACCGGGCCGCACCACACACGACGACGCCCGGGCCGGGGCAAGCGCGACGCACCCGCGCCCGCAGCGCACACGACGCCCCCCGGCCCGCGGCAGACACGACGACCCGGGCCCGGCGCACACGACGATCCCCGAGCCTGCGGCCCATACGCATATCCCCTGGCCCGGCGCACACGCCCCCGGCCCGCGGAAAGCGACGCCCCCGCGCCCGCAGCGCACACGACGGCCCCCGGCCCGCGGCGCACACGACGACCCCACCCCGACGCGCCGGTGATCCGCCCGTGCGGGAATCCTCCCCGCGCTCGGGCGTTGAACCCATCGTGGCCCTTTCTCTCGACGGCATCCGTCTCTCCGTCCTCGACCGCTCCCGGACCCGGGAGGGCGAGGACGGGTCCGTCGCCCTGCGCGCCACCGTGGATCTCGCCCGGGAGGCGGAGGCGCTCGGCTACCACCGGTTCTGGGTCTCGGAACACCACAGCGTGCCCGGCGTGGCCGGCTCCGCCCCCGCGGTCCTGGCCGCCGCCGTCGCCGGCGCCACGTCCTCGATCAGGGTCGGCACCGGCGGGGTGATGCTTCCCAACCACCAGCCGATGGTCGTCGCCGAGCAGTTCGGCGTCCTGGAGTCGCTGTTCCCCGGCCGGATCGACATGGGGCTCGGCCGCTCGGTCGGCTTCACGGACGGCATCCGGCGGGCGCTCGGCCGGGACAAGGACGACGCCGAGCGCTTCGGTGAGCAGCTGACCGAGCTGCTCGGCTGGTTCACCGGCTCACAGACGGCCCACCCGCAGGTGCACGCCCGCCCGGCCGAGGGTCTGCGCGTGCCGCCGTACGTCCTCGCGACCGGCGAGGGCGCGACGATCGCCGCGGAGGCCGGCCTTCCGATGGTCATCGGGGATCTGCGGGGCCGGGAGCGGATGCTGCGCGCGATCGACACCTACCGCTCCGCCTTCCGCCCCTCCCCCTGGTCCGAGGAGCCGTACGTCGTCGTCGCCGGCACGGTCGCCGTGGCCGGGACCGAGGAGGAGGCCCGGCGCCTGCTGGTCCCGGAGGCGTGGTCGCTCGCGTACTCGCGCACCCAAGGCGTGTTCCCGCCGCTCCTGCCCGTCGAGCGGATCGAGGAGCTCACGATGACGGAGAAGCAGCGGGGCTTCTTCGAGTCGGGCCTGGAGGGGCATGTGTACGGCACGGAGGAGCAGGTCGCCGACGCGCTGGAGCAGGCGGTGAAGGAGAGCGGGGCGCAGGAGGTGCTGGTGACGACCAGTACGTACGATCGCGAGGCGCTGCGCGACTCCTACCGCCGGCTCGCCCGTGTCGCGGGTCTCATACCGGCCTGACCAGGGCAAACGCCTAGTATCGGGGAATGCCCGAGAGCTCCGACGACCACCGTCATGACCCGTACGTCCGCGTCCGCGGCGCCCGCGAGCACAATCTCGCGGGCGTCGATGTCGACATTCCGCGTGACGCGATCGCCGTCTTCACCGGGGTGTCCGGCTCCGGCAAGTCCTCGCTCGCCTTCGGCACCATCTACGCGGAGGCCCAGCGCCGCTACTTCGAGTCGGTCGCGCCCTATGCCCGGCGGCTGATCCATCAGGTGGGCGCGCCGAAGGTCGGCGAGATCACCGGTCTGCCGCCCGCGGTCTCGCTGGAGCAGCGCCGCTCGTCACCGAACGCCCGCTCGTCGGTCGGCACGGTCACGACCCTGTCGAACTCGCTCCGGATGCTGTTCTCCCGCGCCGGCTCGTATCCGGCCGGGGCCGAGAGGCTCGACTCCGACGCGTTCTCGCCGAACACCGCGGCCGGCGCCTGCCCCGCGTGCCAGGGTCTGGGCCGGGTGCACGCAACCAGTGAGGAACTGCTCGTCCCCGACCCGGAGTTGTCGATCAGGGAGGGGGCGATCGCCGCCTGGCCCGGTGCCTGGCAGGGCAAGAACCTCCGCGACGTCCTCGACACCCTCGGGCACGACATCGACCGGCCGTGGCGGGAGCTGGACGCACAGGACCGGGAGTGGATCCTCTTCACGGACGAACAGCCGGTCGTCACGGTCCATCCGGTACGGGAGGCGGGACGCATCCAACGCCCGTACCAGGGAACGTACATGAGCGCGCGGCGCTATGTGATGCACACCTTCGCCGACTCCAAGAGCGCGACCCTGCGTGCGAAGGCGGAGCGCTTCCTGACCAGCGAGCCGTGCCCGGTGTGCGGCGGCAGCAGACTGCGCCCGGAGGCCCTCGCCGTCACGTTCGCGGGTCGTACGATCGCCGAGCTGGCGTCACTGCCGCTGACTTCACTCGCGGTGCTCCTCGCGGGGCACGACGACTCGGAGACCGCGCGGGTCCTCACCGAGGACCTGCTCGCGCGGATCGGCACGGTGACCGAGCTGGGCCTCGGCTATCTGAGCCTGGACCGCACCACCCCGTCCCTGTCCAACGGCGAACTTCAACGGCTGCGGCTCGCCACCCAGTTGCGTTCCGGGCTCTTCGGCGTCGTGTACGTCCTCGACGAGCCGTCCGCGGGACTCCACCCGGCCGACACCGAGGCGCTCCTGGTGGTCCTGGACCGGCTCAAGGCGTCCGGGAACTCGGTGTTCGTGGTCGAGCATCACCTCGACGTGATGCGCCATGCCGACTGGATCGTGGATGTCGGCCCGCGGGCGGGGGTGCACGGCGGCCGGGTGCTGCACAGTGGCCCACCGCACGAGCTGGCGGGCGTCGAGGAGTCGGCGACCCGCCGGTTCCTCTTCGACCGCGCGGCGGTGGCCGAGCGGGCGGTGCGTGAGCCCGCCGGCTGGCTGCGGACCGGCCCCATCACGCGCCACAACCTCAGGGCCCTGGACGCGGCCTTCCCGCTCGGGGTCCTGACGGCCGTGACCGGTGTCTCGGGATCGGGCAAGTCGACGCTGGTGGGCGCGTTGTCGGAGGAACTGGCCGGTGTGGAACGCCTGGTGACGGTCGACCAGAAGCCGATCGGACGGACTCCCCGCTCCAACCTCGCCACGTACACGGGCCTCTTCGACGTCGTGCGCAAGCTCTTCACGGCCACCGAGGAGGCTCGTTCCCGTGACTACAAGGCGGGGCGGTTCTCCTTCAACGTGCCGGGCGGGCGCTGCGAGACCTGTCAGGGCGAGGGGTTCGTCTCGGTCGAGCTGCTCTTCCTGCCGAGTACGTACGCGCCCTGTCCGGACTGCCACGGGGCCCGCTACAACCCGGAGACCCTGGAGGTCCGGCTGCGCGGGCTCACCATCGCCGAGGTGCTCGACCTGACGGTCGAGGCCGCGGCCGGGTTCTTCGCGGACACACCGGCCGCCGCGCGCAGCCTGCGCACCCTGCTCGACGTCGGCCTCGGCTATCTGCGGCTCGGTCAGCCGGCGACCGAGCTCTCCGGCGGCGAGGCACAGCGCATCAAACTCGCCTCCGAGCTCCAGCGGGTGCGCCGCGGCCACACCCTCTACGTCCTGGACGAGCCGACGACCGGCCTGCACCCGGCCGATGTCGAGGTGCTGATGAGCCAGCTGCACGGGTTGGTCGACGCCGGACATTCGGTGATCGTCGTCGAACACGACATGGACGTGGTCGCCACGGCCGACTGGGTGCTCGACCTCGGGCCGGGCGGTGGCGAGGACGGTGGCCTGATCGTCGCCGAAGGGCCGCCGGCGGAGGTGGTACGCGTCGCGTCGAGTCGGACCGCACCGTATCTGGCGGCCCGACTCGACACCTGAGAATCCGTCCGCGCCTACCGGGGCTCGACGAACTGGACCTCCAGGTTGACCTTGATCACGTCGCCGAGGAAGCCGGGGGCGAAGTCGAGCCCGAAGTCGCTGCGACGGAACTCTCCGGTGGCGTCGAAGCCCGCGTGCCTGCTGCCGTCCATGGGGACGTCGACGACGCCGCCGAACTCGACGTCGAAGGTGATGGGCCGGGTCACCTCGCCGATGGTGAGGTCGCCCTCCAGGGTCCAGTCCTCGCCGGCGCCGGCGATGCGGGTGGAGCGGAAGCTCATCGTCGGCCGCTTCTCCACGTCGAGGAGGTCCGCTGCGCGCACATGGGCGTCACGGTCGGCGTTGCCGGTGTCGATGGAGGCGAGGGCGACGGTCGCGGTGATGGAGGAGGTGTCGAGGGTGTCGCCGACGACGAGTCCGGCCGTGAGCTCGTTGAAGCGGCCGCGCACCTTGGAGATGCCGAGGTGGCGGACGGTGAAGCCGACGGAGGAGTGCAGCGGGTCGAAGACCCAGTCGCCGGGGACGAGCGGAAGGACGGTGGTGCTGCTCTGCGATTCGGTGGTCATGGGCTCCACGCTGCCGCCTGGCCCGGACGCGAGGAAGGCCGTGCCGAGGCTGGTAGTGACAGGGCCACCCTCCGCTCGTCCCGCGCTCGTACGATCGGTGGATGAGCGACAACGAACTCGGGGCGTTCCTGCGCGCCCGACGCGAGGCGATGACTCCCGCGGAGGCCGGGCTTCCGGCGGGCTCGCGGCGGCGGACGCCGGGCCTGCGCCGGACGGAGCTGGCGATGCTGGCCGGGATCAGCGTCGAGTACCTGGCGCGGCTGGAACAGGGCCGGGACCGCAATCCGTCCCCGCAGGTCCTGGGCGCGCTCAGTGAGGCGCTCCGGCTGCCGCTGGACGCCCGGGTGCATCTGCGCAACCTGATGAAGTCGGGCATGCAGCGGCACATGTGCGCGGTGACGCCCGGTCCGGCCCGCGAGGTGCGGGCGACGGTCCGGGCGTTGCTGGACCGGCTGGGTCCGACGCCGGCCGCGGTGGAGAACATGCTGGGCGAGACCGTGGCGTACAGCGACGGCTATGCCCGGCTGGCCGGTCCGGTGGGGCTGCTGGACGGGGATCCGCCGAACCGTCTGCGCTTCGTGTTCACCGATCCGCGTGCCCGTGATGTGTTCCCCGACTGGGATCGGGTGGCCGATCAGCAGGTGGGGGCGCTGTCCTTCGCGGTGACCGGTTCCGACACACACATGGCGGAGCTGGCCCAGGAGCTGACGGTGACGGCGGGCCCGGCGTTCTCCGACCGGCTGCGATCGCCGGGGCTGCTGCGGGCCCGCTCGGGCGTCGACCGCTTCGTCCATCCGGAGGCGGGGGAACTGCGGCTCGCGTACGAGGTACTGGAGCTTCCGGAGACCGACGGCCAGCACATGGTGGTGCACCTGCCGGCCGACGAGCCGACGTCGTCGGCTCTCGACGGCCTGATGGGCCGCCGCCCGGGGACCTTGCGGGCGGTCGGCGGCTGAGCGGTCCACGACGTCGGGGTCGGTTCGGGTCGCGACGTCGGGTCGGTTCGGTCGCCGGTCCGGCGCCGGTCCGGGTGAGTCCGGTGCCGTCGACCAGGTCCGCGATGCCGAGGTCGAGCAGGCGCGGACCGGCCGGGGTCGGCATGGTGTGACGTGCGGATGCCGTATCCCTACCGGCGGCCGGACTTGCGCGTCGCCCGCAGCCACTCCTTGTTCATGGCCGCGATCGACGGCAGCGGGATCCCCTTCGGGCAGGCCGTCGCGCACTCCCCGGTGAGGGTGCAGCCGCCGAAGCCCTCGGCGTCCATCTGGCCCACCATGTCCAGGACGCGGGTCTCGCGCTCCGGGGCGCCCTGGGGCAGGACGTTCAGATGGTTGATCTTGGCCGAGGTGAAGAGCATCGCCGAGCCGTTGGGGCAGGCCGCCACGCACGCGCCGCAGCCGATGCACTCGGCGTGCTCGAAGGCGAAGTCGGCGTCGGCCTTCGGGACCGGGGTCGCATGGGCCTCGGGGGCCGCGCCCGTCGGGGCGCTGATGTAGCCGCCTGCCTGGATGATGCGGTCGAAGGCGGAGCGGTCGACGACCAGGTCCTTGACGACCGGGAAGGCTGAGGCGCGCCACGGTTCGATGTCGATCGTGTCGCCGTCCCGGAAGGACCGCATGTGGAGCTGGCAGGTGGTGGTGCGCTCCGGGCCGTGGGCGTCGCCGTTGATGACCAGGCTGCACGCGCCGCAGATGCCCTCGCGGCAGTCGTGGTCGAAGGCGACGGGGTCCTCGCCGCGCAGGATGAGCTCCTCGTTGAGCGTGTCGAGCATCTCCAGGAAGGACATGTCGGAGGAGATGCCGTCCACGTCGTACGTGGACATGGCGCCGGGGGCGTCGGCGTTCTTCTGGCGCCAGACGCGCAGGGTGAGCTTCATGCGTAGCTCCGCTGGGTGGGGTGGACGTACTCGAAGACGAGGTCTTCCTTGTGCAGGACGGGGGCGGCGCCCTCGTTGAACTCCCAGGCCGCCGCGTACGAGAACTCCTCGTCGCGCCGCGCGGCCTCGCCGTCGGGCGTCTGGGACTCCTCGCGGAAGTGGCCGCCGCAGGACTCGGCCCGGTTCAGCGCGTCGAGGCACATCAGCTCGGCGAGCTCCAGGTAGTCGACGATCCGGTTGGCCTTCTCCAAGGACTGGTTGAACTCCTCGCCCGTGCCGGGGACCTTGATGCGGCGCCAGAACTCCTCGCGGATCTGGGGGATGCGGTCGAGCGCCTTGCGCAGGCCCTCGTCCGTACGGGCCATGCCGCAGAACTCCCACATCAGTTCGCCCAGTTCGCGGTGGAAGGAGTCGGGCGTCCGGTCGCCGTCCACCGAGAGCAGCAGGTTCAGCCGGTCCTCGGTCTCGGCGAGCACGTCGCGTACCGCCGGGTGGTCGTCGGTGACCGGCTCCGCGTGCGGGTGGCGCGCCAGGTAGTCGTTGATGGTCGAGGGCAGGACGAAGTAGCCGTCGGCGAGGCCCTGCATGAGCGCGGAGGCGCCGAGCCGGTTGGCGCCGTGGTCGGAGAAGTTGGCCTCGCCGATGGCGAAGAGACCGGGGACGGTGGTCTGGAGGTCGTAGTCGACCCAGAGTCCGCCCATCGTGTAGTGCACGGCGGGGTAGATCCGCATCGGGACCTCGTACGGGTTCTCGGCGGTGATCCGCTCGTACATGTCGAAGAGGTTGCCGTACTTCTCCTCGACCGCCTTGCGGCCCATCCGTCGGATCGCGTCGGCGAAGTCGAGGTACACGCCCTGGCCGCCCGGACCGACGCCCCGGCCCTCGTCGCAGACGTTCTTGGCGGCGCGGGAGGCGATGTCGCGCGGGACGAGGTTGCCGAAGGAGGGGTAGATGCGCTCCAGGTAGTAGTCGCGCTCGTCCTCGGGAATCTCGGTGGCGGGGCGGGTGTCGCCCTTCGCCCTGGGGACCCAGATGCGGCCGTCGTTGCGCAGCGACTCGCTCATCAGCGTCAGCTTGGACTGGTGGTCGCCGGTACGGGGGATGCAGGTGGGGTGGATCTGGGTGAAGCAGGGATTGGCGAAGTACGCGCCGCGCCGGTGGGCCCGCCAGACGGCGGTGGCGTTGGAGTTCATGGCGTTCGTCGACAGATAGAAGACGTTGCCGTAGCCGCCGCTGGCGAGGACCACCGCGTCCGCGTAGTGGGTGGAGATCTCACCGGTGATCAGGTCGCGGGCGACGATGCCGCGCGCCCGGCCGTCGACGACGATCAGGTCGAGCATCTCGGTGCGGGCGTGCATCTCGACATTGCCCGCCGCGATCTGCCGGGAGAGCGCCTGGTACGCGCCGAGGAGCAGCTGCTGGCCCGTCTGGCCGCGGGCGTAGAAGGTACGAGAGACCTGGACGCCGCCGAACGAGCGGGTGTCGAGCAGTCCGCCGTACTCGCGGGCGAAGGGGACGCCCTGGGCGACGCACTGGTCGATGATCTCGACCGAGATCTGCGCGAGGCGGTGGACGTTGGACTCACGCGCGCGGAAGTCGCCGCCCTTGACGGTGTCGTAGAAGAGACGGTGGATGGAGTCGCCGTCGTTGCGGTAGTTCTTCGCGGCGTTGATTCCGCCCTGTGCGGCGATGGAGTGGGCGCGTCGCGGGGAGTCCTGATAGCAGAACTGGACGACGTGGTAGCCCTGTTCGGCAAGGGTCGCGCCGGCGGAACCGCCGGCGAGGCCGGTGCCGACGACGATGACCGTGTGCTTGCGGCGATTGGCGGGGTTGACCAGCTTCGCCTGGAAGCGGCGGGTGTCCCAGCGTTCGGCGATGGGTCCGGCGGGGGCCTTGTGGTCGACGACCGGCTCACCGGTCGCGAAGTCGAGGTAGCTCATGTCAGCTCACCACTCCGGTCATGACGGCCACGGGTACGGAGATGAAGCCCACGGTCAGGACGAGCGCGAGGCCGTTCGCGAGCGCCTTGAGGAGCCGCTCGCGGCGGGCGCTGCCGACGCCGAGGGTCTGGGCGGCGCTCCAGAAGCCGTGGCGGATGTGCAGGCCGACGGCGAGCATGGCGACGATGTAGATCACGTTGCCGTACCAGGTGGAGAAGGTGTCCACGACGTTCTGGTACGGGTGGCCCTCCTGGAAGCCGCCGGGGTGGAGGGTGCCGGTGGTCAGGTCCAGGATGTGCCAGACGATGAACAGGGCGACGATGATCCCGCCCCAGCGCATGGTGCGGGTGGCGTAGGAGGACCGCTTGCGCCGGTGGACGTAGGCGGTGGGGCGGGCCTTGATGTCGCGCCGGCTGAGTTGGTACGCGGACACGGCATGGGCGACGACCGCGGCGAGGAGCACGATCCGGACGAGCCAGAGGGCCCAGGAGTAGTGCAGGACGGGGTCGCCCATGGTGCGCAGCCAGTGACCGTACGCGTTGAACTCCTCGGGGCCGAAGAAGACCTTGAGGTTGCCCGCGACGTGGGCCACGAGGTAGCCGAGCATGAGCAGGCCGCTGACGGCCATGACCGTCTTCTTGCCGATCGTGGATGCCCAGAAGCCGCGCGAGCGCGTGGGCGACGGTGGTCGTTCCGTCGGTGCCGTCTTCGTTGCCAGAGCCATGCAACCGACGGTAGGGCCGAAGGGCCCAAGAGGTCCAAGACATGGTCCGGCTCATCTCGATAGGCTTAGCCTATGCAGTTCCAGCAGCTTCTGTACTTCGTGGCCGTGGCCGAGACCCGGCACTTCACCCGGGCCGCCGAGCGGGTTCACGTCTCCCAGCCCTCGCTCTCGCAGCAGATCAGGGCCCTGGAGCAGGAGCTGGGGGCGGAGCTCTTCAGCCGGGCGCGGGGGAACATCGCGCTGACGGACGCCGGCGAGGCGCTGCTGCCGCTGGCGCGGCGGATCCTCGCGGACACGGACACGGCGCGGCACGAGGTGCAGGAGCTGGTGCAGCTGAAGCGCGGGCGGGTGCGGCTCGGCGCGACGCCGAGCCTGTGCACGGGTCTGCTGCCGGACGTGCTGCGCGCCTTCCACGATCTGCACCCGGGGATCCAGCTCCTCATCGAGGAGGGCGGCTCGCACGATCTCGTACGGGAGCTGGCGCGCGGCGCGCTGGACCTGGCGCTGGTGGTGCTGCCGCTGCCGACGCCGTCACCGGCGCTGACGACGGTGGAGCTGTTGCGTGAGGATCTGGTGGTGGTGTCGAGCGCGGCGGCGCCGGCGCCGGGGCGGCCGGTGCGGATCGCGGATCTGCGGGACCAGCCGCTGGTGATGTTCCGGCACGGCTACGACCTGCGGGAGCTGACCGTTGCGGCGTGCCGGGCGGAGGGCTTCGAGCCGTCGTTCACGGTGGAGGGCGGCGAGATGGACGCGGTGCTGGGGTTCGTACGGGCGGGTCTCGGGGTGGCGGTGGTCCCGGCGATGGTCGCGGCGCGCGCGGGCCGCGACCTCCGGGTCACGTCCCTGGCCCGCCCGGGCCTGCGGCGCACGATCGCCCTGGCCCACCGCAGCGACGTGGCACCACCACGGGCGGCACGGGAGCTCCAGCGCCTGCTCCTCCACTCCACGTGACCGTCACGCGACGTGTCCGTCGCCCCCGGGTGCGGGCCGCCACGGTCCGCCCGCGGGTTGTGGGCAGGCGTTCCGCAGGACGGTGCCCACCTCTCGACCCCGCTCCCCGCGCGTTGTGGGCAGGCGTTCCGCAGGACGGTGCCCACCTCTCGACCCCGCTCCCCGCGCGTTGTGGGCAGGCGTTCCGCGGGACGGCGCCCACCCCTCAACCCGCTCCCCGTGCGTTGTGGGCAGGCGTTCCGCAGGACGGCGCCCACCCCTCAACCCCGCTCCCCGCGCGTTGTGGGCAGGCGTACCGCAGGACGGCGCCCACCCCTCAACCCCCGCTCACCCCGGTTGTGGGCAGGCGTTCCGCAAGGCGGAACGGGTGGGCACAAGCCGACAACGGCGCCGCACCCGTGCGCACCGTACGGACCGGGAGCCTGGGCCCGGCAAGGGCGCCGTTCCGTTGTGCCCACCCTCCCCCAGACTCCGTCCGGGGGGACCCCCAGCCCCAGCGGAACAGTTGCCCACAACGGGGGTGAATGGGCGAGGTCGTGAGGGTGGGCGCCGGGCCGGCGGAACGCATGCCCGCAACGGGGGTGGTGGGCGAGGGGCGGGTGGTACCGCCCCAGCGGCAACGGGTGCCCACAACGGGGATGCCGGAACGAGGTGGTGGGCACCGCCCCGGCGGAGGGTTGCCCACACCCACGGGGGAACTACACCGCGTCCGCGAGGAGTAGCGTGTGGATTCGGTCCGGCGCGCCCGGGCGGGCGTAGTACCAGCCCTGCGCCGTGTCGCAGCCCAGTTCACGCAGTTGCTGCGCCTGCGCCCCCGTCTCCACCCCCTCCACCGTCACCGCCAGTTTCAGGCTGTGCGCCAGCCCGACGATGCCCTCCACGATCTTGACGTCGACCGGGTCCGCCGGGTGCTGCTGCATCCCCTGTGTGAAGGAGCGGTCCAGCTTGAGGACGCTCACCGGCAGCCGGCGCAGGTTCGCCAGGTTCGAGTACCCCGTGCCGAAGTCGTCCAGCGCGATGTCCACGCCCATCTCGGCGAGCTGCCGCAGCGGCTTCAGCAGGTCGTCGTCCGCGCCGATCAGCGCCGACTCGGTGACCTCCAGGCACAGGGCCCCCGGTTCCAGCCCCGAGCGCTCCAGGACGTCGACCGTGTCGGCGACCAGCCGCGGGTGGTGCAGTTGCGTCGGCGAGAGGTTGACGTTGATCCGCAGCGGGCCGCCGTCGGAGTGCCGGGTCTGCCAGAAGCGGGCCTGGCGGACCGCCTCCTGAAGGACCCAGCGGCCGAGCGGCACGATCAGGCCGGTGTTCTCGGCGAGCGGGATGAACCGGTCGGGCCCGAGCACCCCGTGCTGCGGGTGGCACCACCGTACGAGCGCCTCCGCGCCGTGCACACTGCCGTCGCCGAGGTGCACCAGCGGCTGGTACTCGATGAAGAACTCGCCGCGCTCCAGCGCCGCCGGCAGCGCGGTGGTCAGTCCGTGCCGGGTGATCGCGCGCGCGTCGGCCTCCGCGTCGGCGAACTCGAAGCGGTTGCCGCCCGCCGACTTGGCGCGGTACATCGTGATGTCGGCGCTGCGCAGCACCTCGGCCGGGGTCCGCTCCCCCGCAGGCCCTTCGACGACACCGACGCTGCCCCGCACGGTCAGTTCACGGCCGTCGATCCGTACGGGCGAGGCGAGCGCGGCGAGGATACGGTTCGCCAGCTCGACGACCTCGCGCTCGGTGCCGGGTCCGGTGGTGAGCGCGACGAACTCGTCCCCGCCGAGCCGGGCCACCATCTCGCCCGGGGCCGTGGCGCAGCTCTGCAGCCGGTCGGCGACCTCGACGAGGAGCCGGTCCCCGGCCGAGTGTCCCAGGCTGTCGTTGATGGCCTTGAAGCCGTCGAGGTCGAGGTAGCAGAGCCCGAAGCGGGCGCCGTCGGCCGGGGCGAGCGCCTTCTCCAGGCGCTCGAAGAACAGGGTCCGGTTGGGCAGCCCGGTGAGCGCGTCGTGGGTGGCCTCGTACCGCAGCCGCAGATTGAGCAGCCGCCGCTCGGTGGTGTCCTCCATCAGCGCCAGCTGGTACTGGGGGAAGCCCTCGGCGTCGCGCAGCAGCGAGACGGTGAGGTTGGTCCACAGGACGGTGCCGTCGCCCCGGTAGTACGGCTTCTCGACGCGGTAGTGGTCGCGCTCGCCGCGTACCAGCTCGTCGTAGAGCTTCCAGACGTGCGGCCCGTCCTCGGGATGGGCCCATTCGTTGACCTTGCGGCTGCGGATCTGCTGGTCCAGGCCGCCGAACATCCTGGTGAGGGTCTCGTTGACCTCCAGGACGTTGCCCTCGAGGTCGGCGATCCCGATCCCGACCGCCGCTCCGTCGAAGACCGCCCGGAAGCGGCTCTCGGTGGTGTGCAGGGCGACTTCGGCGGCGGTGCGGGCGCTGAGCGCGGAGCGGGCGATGGCCTCCTGCTCCAGGCGGGTTCGCTCGCGCAGGGCCTGGGCGAAGCCGGCCGCCATGGCGTGCTGGAGCCGTGAACAGCGGGCCCGTAGCTCCTCGGTGGAGGTACCGTCCTCGCCGCAGTAGAGCACCAGGTACGCGTCGATGACCCCGAGGGTGCGGCTGAGCGCGTCGGGGTCCGTGCAGTGGACGCCGACCAGCGCGGCCCCCGCGCGGTGCGCGGGGGCGGTGTCGAAGGTCCGGGCGTGCAGCGCGGTGCGCAACTCGCGGGCGAGCGGCAGCAGATGCTGCTCGAACTCGGCGCGGGTCATCGAGGTGGCCGTGACCGGAAAGATGGCCCTGCTCCAGATGGTCACGAACCGCCTGAGTCTGTCCTCGAGACCGTCCGGTTCCGCGCCGCAACCGGACGGCTGTGACGGCACCTTCACGCCTTGCGCCCCACCCCTGCGAAGCCGGAGAAGGCGTAAGGATCCTCCTCGTCGGCCGGGCTTTCGGGCCGCCACTCGGGCATGGACACCAGACCCGGCTCGACCAGCGGGCAGCCCTCGAAGAAGCGGCTGATCTCGGCGTGCGAGCGCATGACGAGAGGGTTGCGGATGTTCCGGTAGACGCCGACGGTGCCCTCGGCCTCGTCCTGCGAGAGCGGGATGCCTTCGTAGGAGGCGTGGGTCAGCACCAACAGGCTGCCGGGCGCGAGGGCATCGACGAGCTCCGCGACGGCCTTCTCGGGTTCGTCCTCGTCCTCCAGGAAGTGCAGGACGGCGACGAGCAGCAGCGCCACCGGCTTGTCCATGTCGAGGAGTTGGCGGACCTCGGGGCTGTGCAGGATCTCGAGCGGCTTGCGGAGGTCGGCCGCGAGGACTGCGGCGCGGTCCTCGCCCTCGAGCACGGCCCGGCTGTGAGCGACGGCGACCGGGTCGTGGTCGACGTAGACGACTCTCGCGTCGGGGGACGCGGCCTGGGCCACCTCATGGACGTTGCCGAACGTCGGTATGCCGGAGCCGATGTCGAGGAACTGGGTGACGCCGCTGTCGACGGCGAAGCGCACGGCCCGGCGCATGAAGGCCCGGTTCGCCTGCATGATCTTCGGGAGTCCCGGCATGAACTCCATGGCCTTGCGGGCCGCTTCCCGGTCCACCTCGAAATTGTGCGAGCCGCCCAGATAGAAGTCGTACATACGGGACACGCTCGGCACCGAAATATCGATACCCGGCGGGGCCCAGGCGGGACGCTCCATCAATGTCTCCATCAAGTCGCCACGGGGGATACGGCCATGTGTTCGCGGCCGGTGTTCGAGCCGAGGCTACTGATAGCCCGCCAGGAGAGCGAGTAGAAACGGAAATTCGCGGTCCGTTCTTGGTCACACGCCATTGGCACGTGCATGCGGAACGCAGGATTCACGCCTACCGCTCGTGCAAATTCACGTGCATATGGACGTGCGCCGGCCCGCCGTCACGCGAGAGGAGTGACGGCGGGCCGACAGGCCGGGAGCGCGGCGCGGGGGACCTACTTGGGCGCTCCGACCAGCTTTCCCTCGGGGGACACGGCGTACCAGGTGCCGCCCACACCCTGGCCGTTGGTGTCTCCGGGCGCCTCGTCGCCGGCGAAGGTGTACAGGGGCCAGCAGTCGATCGTCTGCTGCTTGATGCCGTCGGGGCGGCTGAAGGTCACGAAGCCCTTCTTGGTGATGCCCTTGGTGTCGTTCTTCTCGACGGGGGCGACAACCGGCCACTTCTCAAGGCAGGCGCCGGTGCACGCCGTCTTCATGGGCCAGGCGGAATCCTTCTTGAAGCGGTAAACCGTCATTCCTCGCGAATCCACCACGATGTCACCGAGCTTGGGGTCCTTGCGCACCGAGAGCCCGGCGGCATCCACCTCGGATTCCTCGCCACCGCCCTCGTCGGCCCCGCCGCCCTCGCCCGGTGCGGCCTTCTTCCCGTCGGGGGCGGAGGCGAACCAGGTGCCGCCGACACCCTGGCCGTTGATGTCGCCGGGCTTGGTGTCCTTGGCGTACCGGTACATCGGCCAGCCGTCGAGGGTGAGCTGCTTGGTGCCGTCGGTCCGGGTGACCTCGCCGAGCAGCGAGGGGGCCACGCCGGCCGGGGCCTTGGCGCCCGAGGCGCTCACCACGGGCCACGCCTTGGCGCAGTCGCCCTCGCAGGTGGCCTTGGGCGGGGAGGCGGAGTCCTTGTCGAAGCGGTAGAGGGTGAAACCCTCGCTGTCGGTGACGACCTCGCCGAGCTGCTTGGTGTCCGCCACCGCCAGCTGCCCGGCGGGCTCGGCCGCGGCGCCGGCACCCGCGTCGGATCCATAGCCCCCGGAGGCGTAACCGCCGGAGCTGTAGCCATTGTCGGCCGGGGCGCCGGCCGGGTTCGCCGCTCCGGCGGGCTGGCCGCCGAGCGACGACTCGCCCTGCTCCTGACCGCACGCCGTCGTCAGCGCCAGCATGGCCGCCGCCGTGAGCGCGAGTGCCGCGTTGCCCCAGGTCTTCATGTCAACTCCCGTTTGTTCCTGGCTAGTTGGTGCGGCGTCTGACGCCGTTCCCGGCCTTGAATACGGAGCGCGTCGGCATCGCACTCAACGGGGGCGAAGAATTTTCCGCGGGAATGTCAAACCCACCCCCCGCGAGATCCCCACCATCCGGGGAATCAGGGCCGTTTCACGGCGTGCTGCCCCCGAGCTGTGATCATGCTCTTCGGCGTGTCTCTGTACGGATCGTCTCTCGCGCGGCCCTTGGCGGCCGCCGCGCTGTTGTGGCTCCTGGCCGCACCGGCGCCCGCCGCCGCCGATGCCTGTGCCTACGCCACGACCGGGCCCGGCGGCTCGAACACGTCGGTCGCGGTCGTCGGGCCGGGGGCGTGCTCGCCCACCCCGGCTCCGCCCCCGCCGTCACCGGTGCCCGAGCCGACGCCGACGCCGACGCCGAAGCCCCCGCCACCTCCACCGCCGCCACCGACCCCGAAGCCCACGACGCCGCCGCCCCCTCCCGTACGCGCGGATCCCCCGCCTCCGCCGAGGCAGGAGCCCCCCAAGCCCGCCCCGCCGCGGCCCGTACCGGCGCCCGAGGCCCCCGCGCCGCCCACGACGCCGCCCCCGGCTCCCTCGCTGCGCCCGCGCCCACCGGCCGCGACCCCCGTCGCTCTGCCCGCGTACCGCCGCGCCGCGCGGCCCGAACCCAGGAGCGGTCCCTCGCTCGTGTCGATGATGCTGCTTGTCACCGCCCCCGCGGTGCTCGCGACCGCGATCCTGCGCCCCCGCTCCCGCTGAGCCCCGCCGGAGGAAGCACCATGTCCGAATGGCTTGTCCTGACCATCGCGATGGCCGCCGCCTGCGCGGTCGTCCTCACCATCGTCGTCATCAACAACCGCAGGGTCCCCGACGACGACGATCCCAGCGAGACCCCCGACGTCATGGAGTACATGACGATGATGATCGGCGTGATCTACGCGATCGTGCTCGGTCTCGCCATCGCCGGCGTCTGGGAGGCGCGGGGCGCCGCCCAGGAGACCGTGCGCCAGGAGGCCCAGGCGCTGCACGAGATCTCGGCCCGGGTCGAGGTGTACCCGGTCGACGTCCGTACCCGAATCCGTGCCGATGTCGACGCGTACGTCTCGTACGTGGTCGACGAGGAGTGGAGCCACATGTCCGAGCACGGCGAGCTCAGCGAGGAGGGCACCCGGCTCCTGGAGCAGGTGCGCCGGAGCGTGACCGACTACCGGCCGGCCAACGACCACGAGGGGCAGGCGTACCAGCCGCTCGTGGACCAGGTGGCGGTGGTGGACGACACTCGGGGCGCCCGGGGCCAGAACGCGGGGGCGACCATGCCCGGGGTGGTGTGGTTCGGCCTGATCATCGGAGCGCTGGTGACGGTCGGCCTCATCTTCACCCTGCAGATCCGGCGCACCGGCCGCGAACTGCTCCTCGCCGGTCTGTTCAGCGCGCTCATCGCCTTCCTGCTCTTCCTGATCTGGGACTTCGACGCACCCTTCGGACGCGGGATCTCGGCGACGGCCACGCCGTTCACCGACCTGTTCCCGCACCTCACCCGCTAGCCGGGGGCGACACGAGTGGGCCGCACGGGTGACATGAATACCCCATTCGCCCGTCTGGGATCGCGGCCGTGGTAGTGCGCTCCTAGCGTTTCGGGTATCGAGGTGCACGCCCTGTCCTTGCGCGGAAACCCCTTCCGCGGCTGCTCCTCGGGGACCCGGAGGATTCCATGCGCGCGATACGTGCCGTGTCCACTGCCCTGCTGGGGGCGGCCACTCTCGCCCTGGCCGCTCCCGTCGCCTCCGCGGCGGACGGCGCACCCGCACCGAACCCCAATGCCGCCGGAGCGAAGGCACCGGGCGATTTCGTCGTGACACCCTCACTGGTGGCGCCGGGCGGGCGGGTGACGCTCACCGCTCCCGGCTGCCGCAGTACGACGCTGGCGTCGTCGGGCATCTTCGACACGGTTTCCATCGCCCCCGGATCCTCGGCCACCGCAACAGTGGACACGGACGCCCGGCGCGGTGCCGTCTACACGGTCGCGTTCAACTGCACCGGCGGCATCACCGACACCGTCACCCTGACCATCAGCGGCACCACGGCGTCCGCGACCACCAGCTCGACCATCCTGACCACCCCACGGGGCGTCCAGGGCGGTATCGGCGGTTCGGTCGAGGAAGTCGACACGGCGGCGCTCGCGGCCGGAGCGGGCCTGGTCCTCGCCGCGGCCACCGGAACCGTGTTCGTCGTGCGGCGCCGGATGAACCCCGACCGGGGCCGGCGTCACTGACGGCGGCGACGGTGTCTCCCACCGGCCGGCGCCCGAACGCGCAACACCCGCACAAGCCCGTCGCCCCCGAGTCCTGAGGACTCGGGGGCGACGGGCGTATACGGCCGACCGGGAGGTTCGGCCGGTCAGGCCCTTCCGCTGCTCATACGGCGCCGGGCGATGAAGAGACCACCGCCGAGCGCGGCCGCGGCGACGAGCGAACCGCCGACGGCCATCTCCGCGGAGCTCGGCGCGAGCGAGCCGCCGATGCCGCCCAGTGCGCCCTGACCGGCCAGCACGCGGAACGTCTGGGTGAGCGTCCGGCCGCTGCACTGGACAGCAAGGTTGTACTGGCCGGGGGTGGCGTTGTTGTGGATGCGGGCAGTGGCGGTGGAGACGCCGTTGACATTGCCGGAGAGGGTGACCGTCGGGAAGGCGTTGGACGTGACCGTGCCACCGGCGCAACCCCTGACGGTGATCGTGAGGGTCGCCCCCTGGTGGACGGCGAACGGAGAGACGGTGACGCTGTTGGCACCGTCACCACCCCGACCGTCACCACCCCGACCATCACCACCCTGGTCGACCTGGTAGGAGCTGACGGCCAGGTTGCTGGGTCCGTGGGCGGCGGCGAGAGGGGCTGCGAGCCCGACCGCCGCGAACGCGGTGGCGGTCACCGCCAGAGTGCGTGCAGCACGCATGGTTGAACCTCCAGTGGAAGACGCCCCAAAGCGGTGCTCCGGGAGATTCGACGAGTACGCCTTCCATGACGAACCCTCACAAGCAGCGGCGACCTGCGCATTTCGGCACTGGGCCACCCCGGTGAGGCGACACGCCGGGGAAACGGCCCTGAATCTGACGGAGCCGCAGGTCACAGACCGTCAGGGCGATTGTCAGATGATTACTCGGATGGGCCATCGTCCCCGTCACCCGGCCTGCCCTCGGGTACGAAGGGGCGGGCGGGTCCCGTTCCGCTCCCCGGCAGCCGGCCGCCACCCGTTCGCCCCGCTCTGATCGCCGGTTCGGTCCGCCGCACTTACCGTTCTGACGACGCCACGAAGGGAGAACCATGAGCCCCAAGGACTTCAGCGTCCTTGAGCCGAGAAGAAGACGCCCACCGTGGGGCGTCCTGGCTCTCGTCATGCTGTCCGGTCTGGCGATGATGCGCAACGGAGTGGACGTCGAGCTCGGCCCGCCGCAGCCCGCGGCCGCCGAGGCTCCCGACGCGAGCATGATCGGGGCTCCGCCCCCCATGTCCACGGGCGTGGAGCCGCTGCCCCACGCCCCGGCCTCGCGCATCAGGATCCCTTCGATCAGGGTCGCCGCGCCGATCATGGACGTGGGTCTCGACCCGGCCGGCTGGATCGAGGCGCCGCCCCCGCAGGACGCCAACCTGGCCGGCTGGTACCAGAACGGCATCGCGCCCGGTCAGCGCGGCACGGCCGTCGTCGTCGGCCATGTCGACAACGCGGCGGGCCCCGCGGTCTTCTACGGCCTGGGATCGCTGGAGAAGGGCCAGCACATCGAGGTGGAGCGGTACGACGGCCGGGTCGCGGTCTTCGAGATCTACGGCATCGAGGTGTACTCGAAGAACAACTTCCCCGGGGTCCAGGTCTACTCCGACACCGGCGAGCCCGAGCTGCGGGTCATCACCTGCGGCGGCGGCTACTCCCGGGCACAGGGCTACGAGGGCAACGTGGTCGTCTACGCACGCATGATCGGCTCCACCTGAGGGGTCGGCAGGTCCGCACGAAGGCCCCCGGCGCAGCTCCGCGCCGGGGGCCTTCGCCGTACGGACTCAGCGCCGGGGCACCGTGATGCTGTACCCGGCGTCGAGCAGCTCGGGCAGGTACCGCCTCAGCGCGGCGACGCTCTGCGAGCGGTTCCCGCCCGCGTCGTGCGAGAGGACGACGACACCGGGCGCCGCGCCGTCCAGGACCCGGCGCACGATGCTGTCGGTACCCGGCTCCTTCCAGTCCAGGGTGTCGACGGTCCAGGCGAGCGGCTCCATGCCCAGCTGGGCGCCGATCTCGAAGGAGTGCCGGTTCCACGCCCCGAACGGGGCGCGGTACCAGAGCGGGGCCGAGCCGAGGACCTTTTCGACGAGCTCGCTGGTGGAGCCCAGCTCGTCCCGGATACGGGAGGGCGGCAGCTTGGGGATCAGCGGGTGGGACCAGGAGTGGTTCCCGACCACGTGCCCGTCCGCGGCGATCTCCCGGACCAGGTCCCGGTTCTCGGCGACCATCTCGCCACAGACGAAGAACATCGCCCGGCAGCGGTAGCGGCGCAAGGTGGCGAGGATCTCCGGGGTGTAGCGGGGGTCCGGCCCGTCGTCGAAGGTGAGCACCATCGAACGGCCCACGCCGGCCATCTTCAGGAACGGCCGCTGCCGGACCGGGGGGAGCGCCTTGCGGAAGGCCGGGGGTGCGTCGGCCGTCATCGGCTGGAGCCGGTACGCGGAGGGCTTGAGCCGGGGGTTCGCGGGCGCGCCCGCCGCCGGCCCCTGGCCGGGAGCGGGCCCTCCGGCGACGTCCGGACGGCCGCTCGATGGCGCGCCCGGCGGTGCGCCGAAACGATCCGCCGTGAGTACTCCGACCGTGGCTGTGGCCCCGAGGGCGGCGGCGATGCGCAGCACGGTCCGCCGCCCGGTGGGCATCTGATCCTTTTTCATGACTAATAGCTCGCACGGCCGAACGCCGACGCCCCTCACCCACACCGACGGTCCGCCCGAAAACACTCGATGGGCGGACAACCTGGCAGGGGTCAGCGCCCGCGAGGCACGGCCCTCCCTACTCCCCCATCGCCAGTCCGTCCTTGGCCGCACCCCGCCCCAGGACGACGTCGCGGATGGTGTCGCGTACGGCGGTGAGGGGTTCGCCCTTCCTGATGGCGGCGTTGAGGTTGATCACCCGGCCCCGGCCGGTGTCGAACCACTGCGGGAGGAACTCGGCCCGGGTGACCTCCCAGCGCCCACCGGGAGCCGTGGGCGGGGTGAAGGTGAAGCGCCCGAGCGTTCCCTGGTTGCCTCGCGGGTCGAAGGCGCCCTCGTAGTTGACCATGTCGCCGGCGATCTGGTCGCCCATGCCGTAGACGATCCAGGTGCCGTTGACCTTCTCGTACGCCTGGGGGACATGGGCGTGGGTGCCGATGATCAGGTCGATGTCGGGCCTGCCACCGGTCCGCGAGGACGTGAGGGAGCGCCCGAGGGTGAGCTGGCGGTCGTCGGGGGCCGTCTGCCACTCGGTTCCCCAGTGGAGGCTGACCACGACGACATCGGCGCCGGCTCCACGGGCGGCCCGCGCGTCGGCGATGATCTTCCGCTCGTCGATCAGATTGACCGCCCAGGGCTGCCCCTCGGGCAGCGGGAAGCCATTGGTGTCGTACGTGTACGCGAGTTGGGCGACGGTCGCGGGCCCCGCCCTCATCAGCGTCGGGCGGGCCGCCTCGTCGGCCGTCCGGGCCGATCCCGCGTGCCGGACACCCGCCTTGTCGAGGACGTCGAGCGTGCGGCGAAGGCCGGCCGGGCCGTCGTCCAGGGTGTGGTTGGAAGCGGTGGAGCAGGAGTCGTACCCCGTCTCCTTGAGGGCGGCGGCGACCTCGGGCGGCGACTTGAAGGCGGGGTAGCCGGTGTACGGCCCGCCTTCCGATCCGTACACCGTCTCCATGTGGCAGATCGCCAGGTCCGCCCCGGCGACCACGCTCTTCACGCCGGAGAGCATGGGACGGAAGTCGTAGCCCTGACCGTTCGCGTCCATGGCGGCCCGGCGGATGATCGACTCGTGCGGCAGGACGTCGCCGGAGGCGACGAGCGTGAAGCCGGTCCGCCCGGACGGCGCGCCGCCGACCGACGAGGGGGATGCGGGGCTCGCCGGATCCCTCCCCCCGGACGGGCTCCGGGAGGTGCCGGCGTCCCCGGCACAGCCGGTGGCCGCCGTGAGCAGGACGGCGAGGAAGGTCACCGCCCCTTGTCTCGTACGCTGCGTCATCCGCCGACTCCGCCCAATTAGTCCTATGAACATCTCTACAGACGAATTCACAGGGCATATAAGCCGCAGTCAAGAGTCAAAGCCGCAGTAAACGCCAAACCCTGCCGAAACGGACGAAGGGCCTCCGCCTGACCGTTCGCCGCACCATTCGCCGCAGTGTGCGACCGCTCGTCGCAGACAGGTGCGCGTTCCCTGTCCCTTGCCGCCCACATGCGTTCGGATACGCCCGGGACGACGAGCCGGCAGGAAGGTGTGGAGCATGACAACGGCGACGACGACGGCGACGACGACGGACGAGCGGGCCCTCGCGGAGCTGCAGCGCGACCACGGTCAGGCCCTGCTCGGCTTCCTGCTCGGCCTGACCTACGGTGACCGGCAGCGCGCGGAGGACCTGGTGCAGGAGACCTTGGTCCGCGCCTGGCTGCACCCGGAGGCGTTCGACGGGCCCTACGAGTCGATGCGCCCCTGGCTGTTCACGGTGGCCAGGCGCCTGGCCATCGACGCCCGGCGCTCCCGGCTAGCCCGGCCCACCGAGATCGGCGACGGGATGCTGGCCGCCACCCCCGACCCGGCCGACGCCACGGAGTCCGCGGTCGCGGCGGTGGACGTCCGGGCGGCCGTACGGGGCCTCAGCCCCGAACACCGCGCGGTCCTGGTCCGGCTCTACTTCCACGGCCTGACGGTCAACGAGGCCGCCGCCGATCTCGGCATCCCGGCCGGGACCGTCAAGTCCCGCTCGCACTATGCGCTGCGGCAGCTCGGGCACTGCCTGCCGGGCTACCGCACCGGGCGCCGTACCGTTGCCCGTCCACGGGCCAGGGCCGCACAATGACCGCGTGACGCTGACTCTCACCGCCGCGGAAAAGGTTCTCGCCGACAACTTCGCCCCCTGGGTGCTCGATCTGGGGCTCTCGGTGGTCGCGCTCGACGGGCAGGAGGCGGTCCTGCGTCTGCCCTGGTCCGATCGGCTCGCCCGGGAGGGCGGCGGTCTCTCGGGTCAGGCGCTGATGGCCGCCGCCGACACGGCGACCGTGATCGCGGTCGCGGCGGCCCGCGGCGGCTTCGTGCCGATGACGACGGTGCAGCAGTCCATCAGCTTCCAGCGGGCGGTCGTCGCCGCGGACGTCCTGGTGCGGGCGCGGCTCACCAAGGCGGGCAAGCGGATGGCGTTCGCCGACATCACGATGACGGCGGAGGGCTCGGACGAGACGGCCGCCCACGCGACGGCGGTGTACGCGCTGCTCGGCTGAGGCCGGTCCGCGCCCCGTCCCCACCCCCGGCGCGCGACCGCCCCATCCTCCCCGGACGCCTCCCGTGTCCTCATGTTTCCCACCGGCACCGATCCGGCGGAGAAACGTATCCGAAACCACACGGGCGAGTTGAGCAAAGTGCGACCCGGACGCGTCTTCCTCGGTGGAGGCTCGTGGTCGGGGGTCGTCGACCGACATGTCCGGGAGAAGGTGGGAGCGTTGCTGCCCGAAAGTACGAACGGCACCAGCGGAGGGGGACTCGCCGTCCCGATGGCCTGGTTGTGTGCCGAGTTCACCGCGGACGATCTCCTGCGTACGGGGTGCCTGGTCGCGCCCGGCACGCTGGAGTACCGGGCCGGCCGGCAGACGCTGGCCCTCACCATCCATCTCTGCGCCGAAGCGGACGCCTCCTCCGGGTCGTGGTCCGCGGGCCTCATCGACGAGTGGCTGTCCCGTACCTCCTACGACCACCCCTGGCCGCAGTGGGTCCGCGAGCGGCTCGCCGCGCGGAGCCGGGCGGGCGAGGAGGGCCCCGACCTCGCCATGGCGAGGGAGACCTGGCGCCTGCTGGAGGCGACGCAGATCCGCGCGGCCGATCTGGGCGGGCTGACGTCGACCGGGTCCTTCCCCCAGGTCGACGAGTCCGAGCAAGTGTGGCTGCCTGCCTGGAAGTTGGGGCTCCCGCTGGGCCATCTGGCCCTGCACCTCTACGGCGCGGGCGGCTGAGGAGTCGTACGGTGCACCCCGGAGTGGTATTTGGGGATCCGTACCGTCACCTTCATCCCCGCGTCGACCCCGGTCTCGATGACGAGCCCGTGCTCCGCCCCGTACACCTGGCGCAGCCGCTCGTCGACGTTGGACAGGCCGATCCCGGAGCCGGTGGGCCGCTCCCCGAGCAGGATCGCGCGCAGGACGGCCGGGTCCATGCCCACGCCGTCGTCCTCGATCACGACCACGGCCTCCGCGCCCGCGTCCCGCGCAGAGATCGTGACCCGGCAGACGTTCACGCTGTCCTCGAGGCCGTGCTTGACGGCGTTCTCCACCAGCGGCTGGAGACAGAGGAACGGCAGGGTGACCGGCAGCACCTCGGGCGCGATCTGCAGCGTCACCTTGAGACGGTCGCCGAAGCGGGCCCCCGCCAGCGCCAAGTACTGCTCGATGGCGCGCAGTTCGTCGGCGAGCTGGGCGAACTCCCCGTGCCGGCGGAAGGAGTAGCGGGTGAAGTCCGCGAACTCGAGCAGCAGGTCCCGCGCCCGTTCGGGGTCGGTACGGACGAACGAGGCGATGGCGGCGAGGGAGTTGAAGATGAAGTGCGGTGATATCTGGGCTCGCAGGGCGCGGATCTCCGCCTCCACGATCCTGGTGCGCGAGCGGTCCAGCTCGGCCAGTTCCAGCTGTACGGAGACCCAGCGGGCGACCTCGGTCGCTGCCCGCACCAGCACGGCCGACTCCCGCGAACCGTAGGCGACGAGCGCGCCGAGCACCCCGTCCTCGCCGGTGAGCGGGGCGATCACCGCCCAGCGCAGCGGGCAGGCGACATCGGTGCAGCCGGTGTGCTCCGACCTGCTGCGGCCCGAGTCGAGGATCCCGGCGACCTGGTCCATGACGTGCTCGCGGTGGTGCCCCTCGCCGGGCCCGTCCCAGGCGAGGAGGGCGGAGCGGTCGGTCAGACAGAGCGCCTCCGTCCCCAGGAGTGAGCGCAGCCGTCGGACGGCCTTGCGCGCGGTGTCCTCGGTGAGTCCGCCGCGCAGGGGCGGCGCGGCGAGCGAGGCGGCGTGCAGGGTGTGGAAGGTGGCCCGCTCGACGGGGGTGCCGAGGTCGAGATCCGCGGCCCCGCGGCGGGCGGCGAGTCGGCCGAGGACGAAGCCGACCGCCAGGAGAACGGCCCCGGCGGCGGTGGCCGCGGCGTACACGATCGGGGTCATCGCTCCCGCCCTCCCGGCCGGTGATCGGCCGCGCGAAACCGCTCGTCGGGCCGCGGCACGGCCTCCGTCCGACGCTCGGATTCCGTCCCACGCGGGGAGGCCGCCCCACGCGCGGATTCCGCCCCACGCGCGGATTCCGCCCCACGCGGAGATTCCGCCCCGTGCCCGGATTCCGTCCCCCGCGCGGAGGCCGCCCCACGCGGAGATTCCGCCCCACGCGGGGACTCCGTCCCGCGCAGGAACTCGGCCTCGGGCTCGGATTCCGCCCTGAGCTCCGGATCCGTCCGGAGCTCCGTCCCGGGGATCTCGTCCCTCGGGACCGTGCGCCCGGTGAACTCCTCCGGCAGATGCAGCCGGGCGAGCAGGGCGGGGGTGCCGGCCGGGATGTGACGTGGGGTGGCCAGCGACACCAGGATCATCGTGAGGAAGCCCAGCGGCACCGACCAGACCGCCGGCCAGGCCATCAGGGTGTGCGGCCAGCCCTCTTCGGGCAGCCCGGCACGCGTCGCCATCACCGCCGCGAGCGCGGAACCGCCGCCCAGCAGCAGTCCGGCCATGGCGCCGGGCGGGGTGAGCCGTCGCCACCAGATGCCGAGGACGAGCAGCGGGCAGAACGAAGAGGCCGAGACGGCGAAGGCGAGGCCGACGGCGTCCGCGACCGGCACCTTCGAGGCGAGGACCCCGACGGCCAGCGGGACGGCGGTCGCGAGCAGGGCCGCGAGCCGGAAGTGCCGTACCCCACGGGACGGAAGCACGTCCTGGGTGAGGACGCCGGCGACCGACATCGTGAGCCCCGACGCGGTGGACAGGAACGCGGCGAAGGCACCGCCGGCGAGCAGCGCACCCAACAGATCACCGAGGACCCCACCGAGCATCCGGTCCGGCAGGACGAGCACGGCGGCGTCGGCGGCTCCGGTCAGGGCCAGTTCGGGCGCGTAGATCCGGCCCAGGGCCCCGTACACCGGCGGCAGCAGATAGAACACGCCGACCAGGCCGAGGACGACCAGGGTGGTGCGGCGCGCGGCGCGGCCGTGCGGGCTGGTGTAGAAGCGGACGGCGACGTGGGGCAGCCCCATGGTGCCGAGGAACGTGGCGAGGATCAGTCCGTAGGTGGCGTAGAGCTGATGGCCGTCGCGCCCGCCGGCCAGCGGTTGGGACCAGCCGAGGGGGTCGGCGCCGGTGGAGGCCCGGGCGGGGACGGGCGCGCCCGCGGGAAAGGCGAGTTCGGTGCCGCCCTCGACGCGGTGGGCGCCCTTGTCGAGGGTGAGGGTCCGCCGCTCGTACGCGGTGTCGTCGACGCGGCCGGTGACGGTGAGCGTGAGCGGCGCGTCGACATCGATCCGTACGGTGTCGGCGACGCGCACGACGGTGTGCTCGCGGAAGACCGCGGGGGCGTCGAAGCGGACGCGCGGAGCGTCGTCGCCGAACCAGGCCGCGGCGAGGAAGAGGGCCGGCACCAGCAGGGCGGTGAGCTTGAGCCAGTACTGGAAGGCCTGGACGAAGGTGATGCTGCGCATCCCTCCCGCCGCGACGATCCCGGTGACGGCGAGGGCGACGAGCAGTCCCCCCACCCAGTCGGGAGCTCCGGTCAGGATCTCCAGGGTGAGCCCGGCGCCCTGGAGCTGCGGGAGGAGGTAGAGCCAGCCGATGCCGACGACGAAGAGGCTGGCGAGCCGGCGAGCGGGCGGGGACTCGAGCCGGGCCTCGGCGAAGTCGGAGAGGGTGTACGCACCCGAGCGGCGCAGCGGGGCGGCGACCAGGACAAGCAGGACCAAATAACCGGCGGTGTAGCCGACGGGATACCAGAGCATGTCCGGGCCCTGGACGAGGACGAGACCCGCGATGCCGAGGAAGGAGGCGGCGGAGAGGTACTCGCCGCTGATGGCGGCGGCGTTGAGACCCGGGCGGACGGTGCGGGAGGCGACGTAGAAGTCGGAGGTGGTGCGGGATATCCGCAGGCCGAGGGCGCCGATGAGCACGGTCGCAAGGACGACGACGGTGACGGCGGCCACCGCGTAGGTGTGGTTCACGTCCGGCCCCCGCGGTCAGCGGCCCTCGACGAGGCCGGTGAAGTCGCGTTCGTTGCGTTCGGCGCGGCGGACGTACCAGCGGGCGACGGCCCAGATGACCGGGTAGACGCCGACGCCGAGCGTCGCCCAGACGACGGCCTCGGGTGCGGGGAGCGCGAGGAGCAGCGGCAGCGGGCCGACGAGGAGGGCGAGGGCGACGAGGGCGGTGAGGGCGGCCTTCAGCTGGCTCCGCATCAGGGAGCGCACATAGGTGTGGCCGAGGCTGGTCTGCTCGCTGATCTCGGAGCGGGCGGGGGGATGACCGGGCGGACGACCGTGCGGGTACCGCGGGGGCGGGCCGCCCGCACGGTCGCGGAGGGCGGAGGCGCGCGTGACCGTCTCGCGCCGGGGCCGGCGCGGCGGTGGCTGCTCGGACGTCGGTGTCCGCTCCGTCATCTGTCGACCTCGCAGGGGCTGTGGAGGGAACGGAGTCTACGCAGCGGTGATGACGCAGGGTAGAGGCGTCGGCCGGCTTCCGGGGAACGGCCCCGCTGCCGTCAGCCGCCCGCGCGGCGCATGAGGAGGTCCCGCAGTTGGCGGGAGTGGCGGCGACTGACGGCCAGCTCGGTGCTGCCGACCCGGACGGAGGTGGCGCCGCCGTCGAGCCGCAGTTCGTCGATGCGGCCGAGGGCGACGAGATGGCTGCGGTGGATACGGACGAAGCCGCGATCGGCCCACCGCTCCTCCAGCGTGGACAGCGGGATGCGGACCAGGTGGCTGCCGTCGTCGGTGTGCAGGCGGGCGTAGTCGCCCTGGGCCTCGACGTACGCGATGTCGTCGACGGCCACGAAGCGGGTGACCCCGCCGAGTTCGACCGGTATCTGCTCCGGCGCCGTGAGTGGGGCCGCGGGTACGGCGGAGGCATGGACCAGCTCGCGGACCCGGCGGACGGCCTCGGCGAGCCGCTCGCGCCGTACCGGCTTGAGGACGTAGTCGACGGCCTTGAGGTCGAAGGCCTGGACCGCGAAGCCCTCGTGGGCGGTGACGAAGACGATCAGCGGGGGCCGGGCGAAGCCGGCGAGCAGCCGGGCGAGGTCGAGGCCGGTGAGGCCGGCCATGTGGATGTCGAGGAAGACGACGTCGATGGCGTCGTCGCCGTCCGGCCCGGCGTCGAGGGCGCGGCCGATCCTGCGCAGCGCCTCGGTCGCGTCGGTGGCGCCCTCGGCGCTGCGGACCCGCGGATCGGCACGCAGGAGGTAGAGCAGCTCTCCGAGGGCCGGCTCTTCGTCGTCGACGGCCAGTACGCGCACCATGCGGCGGAGTCTATGCGAGCGGCCGCGACCGGCTTTCCGAGCTCGGGCGGCTACTTGAGCAACTTCGACATCCGGCGGTCGGCGAGCGGTTTGCCGCCGGTCTGGCAGGTGGGGCAGTACTGGAGGGAGGAGTCGCTGAAGGACACCTCGCGGATGGTGTCACCGCAGACCGGGCATTTCTCACCGGTCCGGCCGTGGACGCGCAGGCCGCTCTTCTTCTCGGCCTTCAGCTTGCCCGCGGCCAGGCCGTGGGAGCGCTCGACGGCCTCGCTCAGGGTGGTGCGGATCGCCTCGTGGAGAGCGGCGGTCTCCTCCTCGGTGAGGTTCTGGGTGGGTTTGAAGGGGGACATCTTCGCCACGTGCAGGATCTCGTCGCTGTACGCGTTGCCGATGCCGGCGATCAGGCTCTGGTCCCGCAGGGCGCCCTTGATCTGGCGTCGTTCCGCGGCGAGCAGGGCGGTGAAGGCGGCGAGGTCGAAGTCGTCGGCGAGCGGGTCGGGACCGAGGCGGGCGACGCCCGGCACGTCCTGCGGGTCGTGGACGAGGTGGACGGCGAGCCGCTTGGTGGTGCCGGCCTCGGTGAGGTCGAAGCCGTCGCCCTCGGTGAGCGCGATGCGCAGGGCGAGCGGCCCTTTGCCGGGGCGCGGCGGCCCCGAGGGCAGCGGGTCCTTCCACTGGAGCCAGCCCGCGCGGGCGAGGTGGACGAGGAGATGGAGCTCGCCCGCCTCGCCGCCGGTGGTGATGTCCAGGAACTTGCCGTGCCGGGCGACTCCGGTGACGGTGGCGCCCTCGACGGCGCCGAGGGGTGGGTCGTACGTCTTCAGCACGCTGATCGCGACGGGCAGCGCGCGGGCGATCTCCTTGCCCACCAGATGCTCGTCGAGGAACTCGCGCAGCGCTTCCACCTCGGGCAGTTCGGGCATGACTCCACCTTCCCGCACGGGCCGTCAGGATGCGCGTTCAGACACCCCCGAGGTCTTCGAGCAGGTCGAGTTCGTCGCCGATCGCGGCGGCCAGGGCCTCGATGTCGGGGACGGCCTTGCCGTCGGCGACCAGGCCGACGTGGACCCGGCCGGCGTACGGGGACATGGCGACGGCGAGCGCCTGGCCGCGGGCGAGCGGGGCCATCGGGAAGAGCTCGCGCAGCGGGGCGCCGCCGAGGGAGAGTGCCGAGCGGGGCAGCGGAACGTTGGTGACGAGGACGTCGAAGAGGAGCCGGGCGGCTCCGGAGGCCAGCGGCGCGCCGAAGCGGTGGGCGAGCGAGGGCAGTTGATCGGCGAGTACGGCGACGGCTCCGGCGCCGCGCATCGGCCCGTCGGCCTTGTTGCGGTCCATGGCCCGCCGTACGGAAGCCAGCCGGGTCGCGGGGTCGGGCTCGGTGACGGGGAGGGCGAGGAGGTAGGCGGAGAGGCTGTTGCCGGAGCCGGCGGGTGAGCCGGGGCGCCGACGGGAGACGGGGACGAGGGCGCGCGGATCGGCGGCGGGGAGCGGTTCGCCGCGTCCGTCGAGCCAGCGGCGCAGGGCTCCGGCGACGACGGCGAGGAGCACGTCGTTGGCGGTTCCGCCGGTGGTGCGGCGCACCTGGTGGACGCGTTCCAGGTCCAGGACGGCGGTGGCGACGCGGCGCGTTCCGCTGGAGTGGGCGGCGAGGGCGGAGGGGGCCCGGACGTCGATCTGGCCTGCGCGAAGGAAGGAGGCGCCGACGACGGAGGCGCCGACGTCGACGGCCCGGCCGATGTCCTCGATGCGTTCCCTGGCCGCGCCCATGATCCGGCCGGGACCGGGGAGCCAGGAGCGCGGCGGTACGTTGCGGGCGCGGCGCCCTCCGTACCTGCGGGTCGCGGCGATCTCGTCGAAGATCCCGGCTCCGATGGCGACGGCCCTCATGCCGTCGGCGAGGGCGTGGTGCAGTTTGACGAGGACGGCGAACGAGCCGTCGGGGGCGCCGGTGAGCAGATACATCTCCCAGGGCGGCAGCCCGCGTTCGACCGGCCGTTCCATGAGTTCGCCCGCGAGCCCGGCGGCTTCGGCGGCGAAGTCGGCGCCGGGCAGCGCGATCTCCCGGACGTGGCGTCGTACGTCGAACTGCTTGTCCGTGGTCCAGGCGGCGCCGCCGACGGGCAGCAGGACGTCGCGGACCTTCATGCGCAGCCGGGGGATCGCGGCGGCGCGGCGCGCGAGCAGGTCCAGGACGGTGGACGGATCGCCGTGGGCGGGGAGCGGGCCGAAATGGGCGAGCGCGCCCAGGTGCATGGGGTGGTCGGAGGATTCGAGGTGCCAGAACGCCAGATCAAGAGGCGCCAGAAGCTCACTGCTCAAGTGATCACATGTCCTCAGAGGATGGCAGGGGATCGCAGTCAATCGCGTACGGTCGGTTACGGTCAAGTACGATCGATGTACGCAGGGTTAACAATGAATTCGCACCAGACGCATTTGCCGCTGCCGCGCGATTCGACGCCCCAGACGTCCGAGATCCGGTCCACGAGCATCAGACCCCGCCCCGACACGCCCGACTCCCCCGCCTCTCTCCGTCGCGGCAGCGCGCTGGAGCGGTCCTCGACCTCCACCCGCAGCCGTCGTTCCGGGCCCGCCAGCATCCGCAGGGTCACGATCGCGCCGCCGTCGGTGTGCATCAGCGCGTTGGTGATCAGTTCGTCGGAGACCAGCTCGATCTCGTCCGAGCGCTCCCCGGCGCCCCAGGCCCGTACCGCCGCCCGGATCATGTGGCGCGCGGAGCTCAGCGCCTCCGGGTCGCTCTGCGCCACATGCTGCTGGAGCCGGCCGCCGGACTGCGGATAGTACGACCCCTGGCGACGCAGCAGCAGGATCGCCACGTCGTCCTCACCGCCCCGCTCGTCCACGACCTCGCAGAGGTGGTCGGCCAGTTCCTGAAGGTCCCGCGGCCCGTTCCTGACCAGCGAGGAGAGCAATGTCAGCCCTTCGTCGAGATCCGAGCCGGGCTTCTCCACCAGGCCGTCGGTGTACAGCAGCAGGGTCTGTCCCGGGGACAGCTCCAGGGTGGTCACGGGATGGTCGAGGCGACCGAACTCGGCCGAGAGACCCAGGGGCAGTCCGCCCTCCACCGGCAGCCGTCGGCAACTGCCGTCGTTGTCCTGGAGCAGCGGGTCGACATGTCCGGCGCGCACCACCTGGACGACGCCGGTGGCGAGGTCCGCCTCGACATATGTGCAGGTGGCGAAGCGGTCGGTGTCCAGCTCATGGAGGAAGACGGAGGCCCTGGCCATCACGGTCGCCGGCGTGTGCCCCTCGGCGGCGTAGGCCCGCAGCACGATCCGCAGCTGCCCCATGACGGCCGCGGCATGGGTGTCGTGTCCCTGAACGTCTCCGATGATGGCGCCGACCCGGCCGCCGGGCAGCGGGATGACGTCGTACCAGTCGCCGCCGATGTCGCGGCCGAGGCGGGCCGAGCGGTAGCGGACCGCTATCTGGGCGCCGGGCACGTCGGGGATACGGCGCGGCAGCATCGCCTGCTGGAGCCCCTCGGCCAGGTCGTGCTCCTGCTCGTAGAGCATGGCGCGCTGGAGGCTCTGCGCGATGCTGCTGCCGAGGGCCACCAGAAGATTGCGCTCGTCGGCGCTGAAGCCGGTCTTGTCGCTGTAGAGCAGTCCGAGCGCGCCGATCGGCCGGGCCTGGGCGATCAGCGGCAGATAGGCCGCCGAGGTGATGCCGAGTCCGCTGATGTGCGGCCACAGGATCGGGTACGACTCGGCGAAGTCCTTCGGCGACTCGATGAACCGCGGGCGCAGGGTCCGGACCACCTCGCTCATCGGGTACGGCTCGTCCACCCGGGTGAATCGCGTGCCGGGCACGAAGGCGCCGGTGGGCCCCTCGGCGACGAGATGGATCCGGCCGGCCTCCAGGAGTCCCATGACCAGGCTGGTGGCACCGAAGTACTGGAGGCCGTGCGAGGCGCCGAGCAGATCGATGATGTCCTGCACGGTCCGGGCGTGCGCCAGTGCCGCGGTGGTGCCCTCCACGACGCTGGTGCGTCTGCGCCGCCCCTCGTCCAGGCCGAGCCGGGCGGCCTGCTCGGACACCTCCTCCGAGGCGTCCCGGATGATGCCGACGATCCGGACGGGGCGGCCGGTCTCGTCGCGCTGGATCTGGCCCTCGGTGTGCGACCAGCGCGGGCTCCCGTCCCGCAGCCGGACGCGAAAGTAGGCGCCGTAGTGTTCGCTGCCGTCCTTGAGCGCGTGGGAGACCAGGGTGTCGAGCTGCCGTCCTTCGTCGGCCATCACCCGGGGGGCGAGGGTGAGCGGGTTCCCGTCGTACTCATCGGGCCTGAGGTCGAAGACCCTGAGGGCGCTCTCGTCCATGGCCAGCGTCCCGGCGACCAGGTCCCAGTCGAAGCTTCCCATCCGGAACGCACGACCGTAGTCACGGAGGAAGCAGCACGTCACACCCCCTGCTCCTGATGCGCAGCGGCATGGGTCCGCCGCTTCGCCTCCCCCCGTGCCCGCGCTCATGGGGCCACGCTAGGCGCAGGCCAGGCGGCCCGCACGGCGGAGAGGAGCCGGGGATCCGGGTGGAGGTTCGGGCCCGGGATCCAGGTGGGAGTCCGGGTGGGGACACGCCTCATCCCTCGAAGGTTTCCGGCTGCTGGGCGCCGGTTTCGCCCGGGAACAGGTCCTCGTAGGAGGGCGGGTCCGACTCGGAATCCGGCTCGACCGGCGTATCCGGGGAGGCCGGCTCCGACCAGGTCGGGGTGGGGCAGCCCGGAGGGACGGACGGGCTCGGGGAGGCCGGGTCGGGAGTCGTCGTGTCCGGTGTGCCGGTCGGGCTCTCGTACGGCGACGACGGGCAAGCGGTCATGGACTGGGAGTCGCTCGGCGACGGGGTGGAATCGTCGGGCGAGGCGTCGTCTCCGGGGACGGTGGAGCGGTCGGGGCTCACGGAGGCACCGCGGTCGGGTGCGGGAGGCTGGAGGAAGGCGTCCTGCGAGGCGGCGGCCGTTCCGGCGCCGCCGCCGCCGTCGGACGAGCAGCCCGCGAGCACCAGCGTCGAGACCAGCGCGGCGAGTGCGGCGACGTGAGGGCGCCGCGGCCGGCGTATGGGTGAGCGCACGTGGATCTCCCGCCTCTTTCCACCCGAGACATTCCTTCATGTCTGTCGCACCGCACGGCGGCCCGCAAGCGGAGTGCGGCCGACCGGAGGACGGTCGGCGGCCGCGCACGAGAGACGCACTTGAACACGTTCAAGGAAAGCCCTACGCTCGACCCCGTTGAGGTTTGAACACGTTCAATCAGGGGGTGGGGGTATGTCCGTGCTGGTCGATCTCATCGTGATGCTCGGCATGTTCGTCATCGTCCCCATGGGCCTGGGGCTCATCGACGCCCCTCGGCCGCGCGGACTTCGGCGGCTCCGCCGCGCCTGGCCGCTGCTCGCCGCCCCCGGCGCCCTCGCCCTGTGGCTCCCGCGCTCCCCCACCGCCGCCGCGCTCGCCACGGTCTACGCGCTGGCCACCCTCGCGCTGGCGCTCTGCGCCCCGGCGCGGCTCGCGGCGCTCCCCCGGCCGAGGACCGGCCTGTCGCTCCCCTCGCTCCCGCCCTCCGAGATCGCCGTGCTCACGGCGCTCGTGACCCCAGCGGTCGCGGGCCTCGCCCTGGTCGCCGAACGCGCGGGACACGAGCTGTTCGGCTTCGACCTCGACATCCTGGCCCTGACCGTGCCCCACTTCCACTTCGCCGGCTTCGCCGCCGCGCTGGTGGCCGGTCTGGTCTGCCATACATCCGACGGACCCGCCACGCGCTTCGCCGCGCTCAGCGTTCCGCTCGGCACCCTGCTGGTACTGGTCGGCTACTTCGTCGACGACTGGGCCGAGCTCGCCGGGGCGCTCGTCCTCACCGCCGGGATGTGGGCCGTCGCCCTGGAGACCTGGCGGGAGCTGCGCACCGACGCCCACGACCCGGTCACCCACGCCCTCCTCGCCGTCTCGGCCGTGGGGCTCGTGGCGACCATGCTGCTCGCCCTGAGCTGGGCGCTCGGCGAGGCGACCGGCCTCCCCCACCCGAACCTGACCTGGATGGCCGCCACCCACGGCCTCGGCAACGCCCTCGGTTTCGCGCTCTGCTCGCTGCTCGCCCGGCGCCGCCTGCGGGCGACCGCCCCGAAGAAGGAGACCGCATCATGGCCCGTCTGATCCGTGACCTCGCCACGTCCAGCGCCCCCGCGCCGCTGAACTACCGGGACGTCGGCGCCACCGGCCGGGACCGTCTTCCGGCCGGCTACCACCACCTCCACCACACGGTCCGCGTCGGGCGGGGCCGGGACGCCTTCGAGACCGCCGGGACCGCCGTCACCACCTGGCGGATGCACCGCGCTTCGGGCGCCCGGGTCCGCAGCGAGGCGGACCGCGCCGAGCCCGGCGTCTTCGTCGAGGTCTCGATGGGCCTCGGCCCGGTCCGGTTCGCCGCACCCTGCGAGGTGATCTGGACCGCGTACGAGAAGGACCGCACCGGATTCGCCTACGGCACCCGCACCGGGCACCCCGAACGGGGCGAGGAGTCCTTCGTCGTCGACCTGCACGACGACGGCTCGGTCTGGTTCACGGTCACCGCGTTCAGCCGCCCCGCCGCCTGGTACACCCGCCTCGCGGGACCGCTCGTCCCCGTCCTCCAGCACGCCTACGCACGCCGCCTCGGCCGCACGCTCCAGCGCCTCGTCACGGGATGACGCCCAGGGTCACGCACGGGGTTACGCTCCCTTTGTAGGCATACGTTCCGACCCAGGAGGCGGCCGTGAGCCAGTACGACGAGTACACCTACAGCACTCCCTCGCAGGCCGAGGGCGAGCGCCTCGAAGAGGACATGGACACGCTGCAGCGGGACCACCGCCACCCCCTGACCGCCCGCACCACGCCGTCCCAGGCGGAGGGGCTGCGCTCTCAGGACGAGGAGGAGAGGAAGGGCTGACCTCCCGGGCCGATACTGGAAGCAATGGAGTGGTTCACGGCACCGGACTACTGGCTGAGCCGGATCGTCTTCCAGCGGGGGCTCGCCGGGCTCTATCTCGTGGCCTTCCTCTCGGCCGCTCTCCAGTTCCGGGCCCTGATCGGCGAGCGCGGAATGCTCCCCGTCCCGGAGTACCTGCGCCGGGTGGAGCCGCGTCAGGCGCCCAGCCTCTTCCACTGGCACTACTCCGACCGCCTGTTCGCGGCGGTCTCGTGGAGCGGCGCGGCCGTGGCCCTCGCGCTGGTGGCGGGCGCGGGCGACGCCGTGCCGCTCGCCGTCTCGATGCTGCTGTGGGCGGTGCTCTGGGCGCTGTATCTCTCGATCGTCAACGTGGGCCAGACCTGGTACAGCTTCGGCTGGGAGTCGCTGCTCCTGGAGGCGGGCTTCCTCGCGGTCTTCCTCGGCAACGACGACACCGCGCCGCCGGTCCTCGTGCTGTGGCTGCTGCGCTGGCTGCTCTTCCGCGTCGAGTTCGGCGCGGGACTCATCAAGATCCGCGGTGACGCCTGCTGGCGGAATCTGACCTGCCTCTACTTCCACCACGAGACCCAGCCGATGCCCGGCCCGCTCAGCTGGTTCTTCCACCATCTCCCCCGGCCGCTGCACCGGGTCGAGGTGGCCGCGAACCATGTCGTCCAACTGCTGGTCCCGGTACTGCTCTTCACCCCGCAGCCGGTGGCGACGGTGGCGGCCTGCCTGATGGTGGCGACCCAGCTCTGGCTGGTGCTCTCGGGCAACTTCGCCTGGCTGAACTGGCTGACGATCGTCCTCGCGCTCTCCGCCATGGACGGCTCGCTCCTCGTCGGCGAGCACCCGCAGCCCTCCCCGCCGATCTGGTACGTGGTCGTGGTCGTCGCCGTGACCGCACTGGTCCTCTTCCGCAGCTACCGACCGGTGCGCAACCTGCTGTCGCGGCGGCAGGCGATGAATCGCTCGTACGACCCGTTCCACCTGGTCAACACGTACGGCGCGTTCGGCACGGTCGGCCGGATCCGGGACGAGATCGTCATCGAGGGCACCTCCGACCCGCTGCGGGACGGGGACGCGGAGTGGAAGGAGTACGGCTTCAAGGGCAAGCCCGGCGATCCACGCCGGCTGCCGCGCCAGTTCGCCCCGTACCATCTGCGGCTCGACTGGCTGATGTGGTTCGCGGCGCTCTCCCCCGCGTACGCCCGCGACTGGTTCGGACCGTTCGTCGAGCGGCTCCTCGACGGGGACCGGGACACGCTGCGGCTGCTGCGCCACAACCCCTTCCCGGACGCGCCGCCGGCCCGGATCAGGGCCCGCCTGTACCGCTACCGCTACACGACCTGGCGTGAGCTGCGGGAGACCGGGGCGTGGTGGCACCGCACGCTCGTACGGGAGTACCTGCCGCCGGTCGAGCTGCGGAGCGTGGCGCGGCGCTGAAGCCGGGCCCGGACATGCCTGTGCCCCCGGTCGCGGGGCGGCCGGGGGCACAGGGCGAAGCGACAGTTACGACTCAGTCGATACCGGGCAGGATGTGCGGCTCCGCGAGGTCGTCCTCGTAGCCCGCCAGCCGGATCGGAGCCGCATGGGCCCACACGTCGAGGCTGCCCAGCTCACCGGAGCGGCGTGGCCGCTCCGGATGTTCGGCCGGTCGCTGTTCCTGCTTCGTCAATTCTGGTGTCACCGCGCACTCCCTTGTGTCGCGTACCAATGAGGACATGGCCGTTTCGGTCGCGGTGGCGCCGTTCTTCGGGCGGGACCGCGGCCTTGGTGGCAGGCCAGTCCCCAGGCAAGCCGTGGGGGTTTTGTGAAACCCCGGTGGCCGACCGTGGACATCAGACTAACCAAATGAGCGCCTGGGCGCTCTATGGGGCCCAGAAGTGTGACGCGATCGAGTGAATTTCGGACATCTGGGCGGTTTACCGAGGCTTGGTTGCCGAAATCGGTTTACCGAGAGCCGATCACCAGTTGCCCGGCGCGTAGTCCTTGAGGAAGACGCCGTACAGGTCCTCGCCCGCCTCGCCGCGCACGACGGGGTCGTACACGCGGGCGGCGCCGTCGACCAGGTCGAGCGGGGCGTGGAAGCCCTCCTCGGCGAGGCGCAGCTTGTCGAAGTGCGGACGCTCGTCGGTGATCCAGCCGGTGTCGACCGAGGTCATGAGGATGCCGTCGGCCTGGAACATCTCCTGGGCGCTGGTCCGCGTCACCATGTTGATCGCGGCCTTGGCCGCATTGGTGTTCGGGTGCCCCGCACCCTTGTAGCCGCGGCCGAAGACGCCCTCCATCGCCGAGACGTTGACGACGTAGGCCCGCCCGCTGGACGCCTTCTTGGCGGCCTCGGCCATGACCTGCCGCAACTTGCTGATCAGGATGAACGGCGCCGTGTAGTTGCACAGCTGGGTCTCGAGCAGCTCCACCGGGGAGATCTGCTCGATGGTCTGCACCCAGGTGTTGGACTCGACGACGTCCGGCACCAGGCCGCCCGCGTCGATGGCGCTGCCGTCACGGTGTCGCTCGACACTGGCGTTGCCCGCGACCAGCGCGAGGTCGGCGACCTGCTGCGCGTCCAGGCCGCTGACGCCGGCGGGCAGCGCGGAAGGCCCGCCGAGATCACCGACCGCGCCGGAGTTGAAGGCGCCGATCACATGGTGGGCGGGGAGCTCGCCCGCGGGCAGCGGGGCGCTCTCGCCCTCGACCAGGGCGGCGTAGGCGGAGGGCAGGCGACGCACGGTCTGCGTGGCGTTGTTGATGAGGATGTCCAGCGGACCGTCCTCGGCGATCTGATCGGCCAGGGCGACCGCCTGCGCGGGGTCGCGCAGGTCGATGCCGACGACGTCGAGCCGGTGCATCCAGTCCGCCGAGTCCTCCATGGCCTTGAAGCGGCGGATGGCGTCCTTGGGGAACCGGGTCGTGATCGTGGTGTGGGCACCGTCGCGCAGCAGCCGCAGCGCGATGTACATGCCGATCTTGGCCCGGCCGCCGGTGAGCAGCGCGCGCTTGCCCGCGAGGTCGGTGCGGGCGTCGCGCCGTGCCCGGTTCAGGGCCGCGCAGTCCTGGCAGAGCTGGTGGTAGAAGTAGTCGACCTCGACGTACCGCGTCTTGCAGGTGTAGCAGGAGCGGGGGCGCTGGAGTATCCCGGCGATCTGGCCGGCCTCGGTGACGGAGGAGGGCAGGATTCCCTCGGTCTCGTCGTCGATCCGCTGCGCGGAGCCGGTCGCGGTGGCCTCGGTGACCGCCTTGTCGTGCGCGGTCTTCGCGGCGCGGCGCTCCTGACGGCGGCGCTGCTTGACCGTGCGGTAGATACCGGCGGTGGCACGCCGGACGGCGATCGCGTCCGGGTGGTCGACCTCCAGCTCGTCGAGCTCGTCGAGCACGCTCAGGCAGACGGCCAGGCGCTCGGGGTCGATACCCGGCCCGTACTCCTGGGTTTCTTCGGTCACCGTCATGGCCTCTGTCGTTCCTCGATCGCTCGTACGCTCGCGCGCGCCCATGTCCTCAAAAGAGAAACTTTACGGAGCGGGAGGCCGTGTCTCCAAACCCGTGGCGGGAGCGTGGTCGAACACACAGTCGCCGCAGAGTCCGCCGCCGGGGCAGCGGTAGTAGAGGCAGCAGCTGGTGCGTCGCAGGCCTGTCCCCTGGACGGTGCGGGCCAGGTCGGGGTGGTCGAGGAGCCCGGTCACGAGTTCGGCGGCGCGGCGGGCGACCTCGGGCCGGCCCTGCGCGCGCGCCCAGCGGGTCAGCTCGCGCAGCGCTCCGGCCAGCGCGGAGCCGGCGTTCCCCCACAGCAGCCGGGGCGAGATCCGCCCGTCACGGCGAAGGGCGTCGTGGAGCGGGACGAGGTGGGCGAGCTGGACGGCCTCGCGGAGGTCGTCGACAGTCGCGGGACGGGTGTCCGTGCCCGCCCACCACAGGTCGTCGGGCGAGGTCAGGGACCCGTCCCAGTACAGGTCCGCCGGTTCGACGGCCGGGAACTCGCCATGGAGGGCGGCAGGACCGAGGGCGGTCGACCAGAGCCTGGCGGCGAGCCCGAGGTGGGCGATCGAGGCCGCGACCCGCCGCTCGGGGGCCCGGAGCCGGGCGCCCACGCGATCGACGCGGGCGGAGAGGGGGCCGGTCTCCCCCGCGTAGAGGCGGGCGAGCGGCACATGCGCGCCGTCCGTCTCCGGCGCGGTCGTCCGCAGCGCGAAAAAGCCGCCGACCGACCCTCCCCCAGCCTCCGGCCGGGGGTACCCCCACCTCGCTCCGCTCGCACCAAGATCCACGGTCACTGCCTCCTGACACGGTCGCCGGGGTACGGCGTCGATTGCACGGCCGTCGCGTGCATGGCTGCTCGGTGCACGGCTGCCGGGTGGGTGGTTGTCCCGCCCAGCTGCCGCGCAGCGTTGTCCCGCGCACGGCTGCCGCGTACATGGTTGTCCCGTTCACGGCCTCGGGGCGCATGGTTGCGGGGTTCACCGGCTCCCGGCAAAAGCCCGGTCGTGTTCGGGTCACACATGGTCATCGTCGGGTCATGGATGGTCATCTCCGAGTCATGATCGCTCCAAGTGAGGCTCCGCGACCGCTGATCACCGTAACGCTCGACCGCATGACGCCTCCCACGAACCCCTTCTCCTCCGCCGTTCCCGGCCGTCGCGCGGTGCTCGCTCTGACCGCCGCGGCCGCGACGGCGGCCATCCCCGCCTCCGCCCGGGCCGCCACACCCCCGACCCGCCGGCCCCGGCCCGAGGGACCGCTCACCGCCGCCGCGGCCCTGGCCGAACTCCGGGCCGGGAACGCCCGGTTCGCGGCGCTCCGGCAGATCCACCCGCACGAGGACGCCGCACGCCGCGCCGCCGTCGCCGTGTCCCAGCACCCGTTCGCGCTCGTCCTCGGCTGTGTCGACTCCCGGGTGCCGCCCGAGCTCGTCTTCGACCAGGGGCTCGGGGACCTGCTGGCGATACGGTCGGCCGGGCAGGCCCTCGACGAGGCGGTGCTCGGCTCGATCCAGTTCGGCGTCGACGAGCTGGGCGTCCCGCTGGTCCTCGTCCTGGGGCACGAGCGCTGCGGTGCCGCGACCGCTGCCGTGGAGTACGTACGGACGGGCAAGCCGGTCGAAGGACACCTCGCCAGGATCGTGGAGGAGCTCGCGCCCGCGGCGCGAGCCGCCCGCGATCTGCCGGGCGACTGGGTGGAGAACACGGTGCGGGCCAATGTGGACCGGATTCGACGGCGACTGGCTCGGGATGAGGCTTTCGACAAGGCCCGGATCGTCGGTGCCCGCTTCGACCTGGATACCGGAAAGGTCGCTTTCCACCCGTCCTGACCTGCGCGGGTGTACGTCCCAAGGCGTACGTGACGGTCCCGTACTGCGAAAGCAGTACGTCCGAAGGCGTTCCCAGGTACGACGACGTGAACGCCCGGAAGAGAGATCGTTGTATGTATGAACCCCCTCCTGCTGTCCGTACTCCTGTCACTGGTCTCGGCGGTCGCCTACGCGGCCGCGGCGATCGTGCAGGAGCGCGTCGCGGCCGCCGCCGGCGGCCCGACCTACGCACCACTGCGCAGCCCGGCCTGGTGGGGGTCCGTGCTGCTCAACGGTCTCGGTGCGGCGCTCCATGTCGCGGCGCTGGCCTACGGTCCGCTCAGCCTGGTCCAGCCGCTGGGCGCCCTCACGATCGTCTTCGCCCTGCCCATGGCGGCCCTCTTCGTGGGCCGCCGGGCCGGGCACACGGCCTGGCGCGGCGCGCTCATGGCCACGGTCGGACTCGCCGGGCTGCTCAGCCTGACGGGCAGCGCCGAATCCCAGGCACTGGGCGGCGCCGAGCGCTGGCTGCTCGCCGCGGGGACCTTCGGCGTGGTGGGCGGCCTGTTCACCGCCGCACATCTCCTGGGCCGCTCGGTACTGCGCAGCATCGTGCTCGCCGCCGCGGCGGGTGTGTCGTTCGGCATCGCATCGGTCTTCACCAAGACCGTGGCCGTGGAGTGGTCGCCGGACGCGCCGTTCGCCCAGTGGACGAGCCTGCTGGTCCTCTCGGCGCTCGCGGTCACCGGGCTGCTGCTCTCCCAGGCCTCCTATCGGGGCGCGGGCCTCGCGGCACCGCTGGCCACCGTCACGGTCGTCAACCCGGTGGTCGCCGCCGCGGTGGGCCTCACGCTCTTCGGCGAGAGCTTCCGGTACGGAACGGCCGGCACCGTCGCCGCGCTGATCTGCGGTGCGGTGGCGGCGGGCGGTCTGATCCAGCTCACGACGGACCGACTGACGGCCTCCGGCGACTCGCTCTCGGTGTCAGAGAAACGGCTGGTGTCAGATCGCGACACCCCGCGCCCTGAGGTAGGCCAGGGGGTCGATGTCGGACCCGTACCCGGGACCCGTGCGCACCTCGAAGTGGAGATGCGGTCCCGAGCTGTTGCCGGTCGATCCTGAACGGGCGATGCGCTGCCCGGAGTTGACCCGCTGGCCTTCGCGGACGGTGAGCGCGGACAGGTGCGCGTACTGGCTGTAGCGCCCGTCTTCGTGGCGGATGACGACCTCGTACCCGTACGCGCCGCCCCAACCTGCGGAGACGACGGTGCCGGTGGCCACGGCCTTCACGGACGTGCCGGTGGGAACGGGGAAGTCGACGCCGGTGTGATACCCGCTGGACCAGGAGGAGCCGGAGACGCGGTAGCGGGTGCCGACGGAGGCGGCAACGGGGGCGCTGAAGTCGTCGGCCCGCGAGGCGGGCTTGGCCGCCGGTTTGGTCACGGGCTTGGCCGCCGGCCTGGTCACGGGCTTGGCCGCAGCCTTCGCGACAGGTCTGGCCGCGGGCCTCGTGGCCGGCTTGACCTGCGCGGCGGCGGGAGGCCTGGTGGCCTCCGGAGCCGGCTTGGCCGAAGTCGGCCGGGTCGTGGGCGGCTTGGCCGTGGCCTGCTTCGCGGTGGGCGCGGGCTTGGCGACCGGGGGCTGATCCTTGGGCGGCTTGACGGGGGCGCTGATCCGGAGAGTCAGCTTCTGGCCCGGGTGGATCAGGTCGGGGTCGCCGCCGACCACGGTCCGATTCGCCTCGTACAACCGCTGCCAGCCGCCCTTGACCCGCTCCTCCCGGGCGATCCGGGAGAGTGAGTCGCCGGGGGTGACGGTGTACATCTCGCGGATCGTCGGCACGGTGGTCGGAGTCGCGGCCGGGGGCTCGCCCGCGGGGGGCCGCTGGGCCTGTCCGGTGCGCTGGGCCTGTCCGGTGCGCTGCGCTGTCGCGTCACGCTGCGCCGGTACCGACGCGGGTCGCGCGTCCGCCCGCTCGGGCGCCTGCCCCAGTCCCGCCCGCGAGGAGCAGGTCGGCCAGGCCTCCGGGCCCTGCCCCTTGAGGACCTTCTCCGCGATGGCGATCTGCTGGTCCTTGGAGGCGAGGTCGGCGCGGGGCGCGTAGTGCGTACCGCCGTACCGCTCCCAGGTGGACTGACTGAACTGCAGTCCACCGAAATAGCCGTTGCCCGTGTTGATCCGCCAGTTGGAGGAGGACTCGCAGGCGGCGACCTTCTCCCAGACGTCGAGCGAGGCGGCCTGCGCCGTCCCGGCACCGACCAGCGGTAACGCCATTCCGGCGCCGCCCGCCGTGACAGTCAGCGAGGCGCGGTTGATCCGGCTCGGCTGGTACCGGCGGTGTCGTCCCCGTACGGCCATGGGCCCCCCTCGTACGCGTCAGCGGAAGCGCATCGGCAGTCGCCCAAGGTAAGGGAAGGTCACAGGCCGTGACAAGGGCCGGGGCGAAACCCCAAGTCCCTTGTGTCACCTACGAATCGGAGCGTGCGGGCCCGGGCTCGGGCTGAGGCTCGGGTCCCGGTACGGGAGCGGGCCCCGGGGGCTCCGGAACCGGGTTCGGCGGCGGCACGGGAGGCGGTTCCGGCACCGGGGTCGGCGGTGACGGCACCGGCCCCGGCGGCGGGATCGGCGAGGGCGGCACCGGATCGGGGTACGGGTGGGTCATGACGGGCCTCTCGGTCGACGGGGCCGTACGGCTCCAGGCTCTCCCGGAGCGTCTGCCCGCGCCCGCCGGGGCCATTCATCCGTGTCGGCGCACCGCCGCGGCCGCGGCGGCGAGGCCGAGGCGGGGGCTGGAGAGGACGGGCAGCGGGGTCGTGGTCCGCTCGGCGGCGTCCGCCATGGACGCCTGGGCGAGGACGACGACACCGCCGTCGGCGGGGTCGATACGGTCGACGGCCGCGGCGACCGTGTCGAGATAGCCGTCCCGGTCGCCGGCCTCGAACCGCTCCCAGGCACCGTCCACGACGAGCGTCGTGACGAAGGAAGTCCTGTCTCCCGACTCCTCCCGGAGCAGGTCCAGCGTGGGCGCGAGGGTGGACTCCACGCTCGCGACCACCACGATCCGGTCCGACCCGACCGCCTCGGCAGCCATCGGCCGGTCCACCCGCAAGACGGGCACGCCCAGTTCGGCGGCGCTCCGCTCGGCGACGCCGCCGATGGTCGAGCATGTGCAGAGCACGGCGCGGGCACCGTCCGCGACGGCCTCGGCGAGGGCGTCACGAACGGCGGCGGCCACGGCTTCCGGCCCCTCGACCCGGGCGCGTACGAGCAGTTCCTCGACGACGAGGTGACGTAGGCCGAGCTCCGGGTGGTGCCGGTCGCGCAGACCGTCGAAGACGGGCACGTGAACGGCGGAGGTGTGCAGCAGCGCGAGCGTCACCAGAGCCCCGGGGTGGCCTTCAGCTGCCGCTTGGCGGCGCGGACGACGTCCTCCGGGGGCACGGGCGCCTCATCGGGGTGCTTCTCGGCCCACTTGGCGGCGTACGGGCAGAGCGGCACGACGGGGACGCCCGCGCGGGCGGCCATCCCGTAGAACTCCCGCACGAGCGACCCGGCGATGCCCTTGCCCTCGTTGCCCTCCTCCACGATCGTGTGGACGGCGACGAGCGCGTGAGGCTCGACGTCGAGGACGAAGTAGACGATCACACCGACGTAGGTGCCGTCCTCGAACGCCTCGAGGCGCCCCTTCTCCCGGTCGTCCCTGATCTCCGGATCGGCCATGCGATGCGTCTCCCTCGTACGGTTCAGGCGCCTGCCGGCACGGCCTGCGGGCTGCGCCGGGTGTCGCTCCCGGGCACCGGCGCGGAGGCGTCGGCCCCGAGCTCAATGATCCGGTTGTCCGCATCCACATGCACCACGCGCGGCACGAGCGCGCGGGCCTCGGCGTCCTCGACCTGGGCGTAGCTGATGAGGATCACAAGATCGCCGGGGTGGACCAGATGAGCGGCCGCCCCGTTGATCCCGATCACCCCGGACCCCCGCTCGCCCTCTATGACGTAGGTCTCCAGCCGCGCGCCGTTGTCGATGTCGACGATGTGCACGAGCTCTCCGGGCAGCAGATCGGCCGCCTCCATGAGGTCGGCATCGACGGTGACGGAGCCGACGTAGTGCAGATCGGCCTGGGTCACGGTGGCCCGGTGGATCTTGGACTTGAACATTGTCCGGAACATGAAGAAACTCCCGAAATGTCTGCTCCCTGCCTGCTTCCTGCAGGTCAAAGGCGGTCTTCGGAGCGTACAACGCATCGCATGTCCGGTCAGCTGTCCCCAGGTGTTGCAGGGCTCACGCTGACCGCTTGCTGACTCTTCCGACGTACCGTCAGAACGGTGCAGCAGCTCTTCCACGCCCTGTGATTTCCGCGTCGGCCCCTTTCCTCCAGGCCCCCATGTCTTCGGCGTCCTCGGCCATGGCCTTCGCCCTGTCTCCGTCGATATCGACGGAGACAGGGCGAAGCCCCCGAGCTCGATCGCTCGGGGCCCTCGCCCCGGCGGACGCCCATGCCGCTTGCCCAGCAGGCGCCTACCCCAGGGTGCGCGTGGCCCGGCGAGCGCGCGCCGGGCAGCCACCGCTTGAGCTCCTCCGGGCCGGTGCAGCTCCACCGCATTCGGGCACGGACTCTGCTCAGGACTTCGTGGGTGTCCTGGGAGGAGATCATCTGGGGGGCCTGCCGTGTCGAGGGCCGGCATCGGGCCGGGGAAGCGCTCGGCGATCAGGTCGACGATGTTCCGGGCCTCCGGTTCGGCCGGACGTTCGTGCCGGGCAGATAGCGGCGTTCGCTGCGGTACGGCACCGCCGGTTCGAGGAGGAACCGGCCGCGACCGAGAACTCGGTCAGGCTGCCGTGCCGGCGGCCCATTCCGCCGCGGCCGAAACGGTCATCGGCGCGGCAGCCGGTTCCGGCCCACCTGCCACAGGGCGGGCTTGACGTGACGACGGGGCCTACCGCGGACCCTGGGCCGGGCCTCCGGTCGACCCGAGCCCCTCGTCTTCGCGCCGGTCGAGAAGGATGACCGCCACATCGTCCGCCAGGCGGCCCTGAGTGTGGCGGACCAATGCCTGGCGCAGGCCCTCCAGGAACGCCTGCCGGGTGTGTTCCCGCATGGTCATCATGGCCTCGGGCAAGTCGAAGAAGGTGCTGTCCCGGTCGCGGGCCTCGGTGACGCCGTCGGTGCACAACAGCAGCCGGTCCCCCGGTGCGAACGGATAGCTGTCCATCCGCCCGGGAGGACCGCTGATGAATTCCTCGAGACCCAACGGCGGCAAGGGGGCGGTGGGCATCAAGGACCGGACCGTGCCGTTGCGCAGCAGCAGCGGCGGCGGATGGCCCCGGTTGATCACCTCAACGTGGGGGTTGTCCGGGATCTGGGCCACGAGCGCGGTGACGAATCCCTCGAGAAGGGCGTCGTCACTGCCGTCCACGCCCGCGCCCGCGGCGTCCCGCCGCAGGGCCGCTTCGCAGTGGTTGACGACCTCCACGAGGTCGTCCTCGTAGTGCACGGACTCCCGGAATGCGCTCAGCACGACCGCGGCAGCCCGTACGGCGGGCAGTCCCTTGCCCCGGACATCCCCGACGACCATCCGGACCCCGTACCGGGTCTGGACCGCGTCGTACAGATCGCCGCCGATCTGCGCGCCCGTCTCAGCCGCCAGGTACATGCTGGCCGCCCTTACAGGGCCCAGCTCGGCCGGCACGGGCCGCAGCAGGACCTCCTGGGCGGCCGTGGCGATCCGGCGGACCTGGTTGAGCTCTTTCTCTCGGCGCGTGCGCGCGGTGCGGCTCATCATGAAGCTCGCCACCGAGACCAGGAACAGTGCGAGGAAGTTCGTGTAGACCTGCTGACCGCCCCAGGCATGGTTGTGGGTGGCGGTGGTCACGCTGACGCCGACGGCCACTCCCGTCGCCGCGAGCGTGCCCTTGGGACCCATCGTCACCGCTGCCAGAGCGGGTGTCGCCACCAGCAGGGGTCCGGTGTACACGACGTGCGCCGGCGTGAGCTCGACGAGGAGCACCAGCAGGGCGACCGCGAAGGGCAGGCACTCCGCGAGGGCGAAAAGGACCTGGTGGTGGCCGTCAGCTCCCGGTCCCGGGGGCGAGCGCAAAGGCGCTCTCATGAGTACAGCCTGCCTCGCCCGGACGGATGGCCGCCACTCCGGTTCACCGGTCCCCGTGGGCGTCCGGTCGCTGCCGGAATCGGTGATCGCTCCTGCTCGGCGACCGTCGCTCCCCGCTGCCTACGACCCAGAGAGGTTAGAAAATGGAGTATGAGCAACCTACTTGAACATTTCCGGCGTTGGCTGCTCGGCTGGACCACGAGCTCTTCCTCTCCCCCTCGGCGTCCTCGCTCAGGACACCACCAGGAGCGTCAGGAGCACCCCCCGTCCCCCAAGGGAAGGGCGCGGCGGCCGCAGCGTCTGTCCTCCCTGCTGAGCGTGCGCAGCGTGGCCGGCGAGGTGTTCCTTCTGCAGCTGGCCGTCGTAGTGCTTCTCGTCGCCGCCGCGGTGGTGGCGCTCGTGGTGCAGGCCCGGAGCGCAGGCATGCTGGACGCCCGGCACCGTACGCTCGCCGCCGCCGGAACGTTCGCCGAATCTCCGGGAATCGTCGCGGCCCTGCGCAGCCCCCATCCGAGCGCGGTGCTACAGCCGAGCGCCGAGGCGGCCCGGAAGATCGCCGGGGTCGACGGCATCAACGTGTACACGCTCGACGGGGTCACCCTCACCCACAGCGACCCGGAACAGATCGGGAAGCACGTCGTCGGCCCCTTCTCCAAGGCTGCGGCCGGCACGTCCTTCACCGAGACGTTCGAGGGGTCCCTGGGGCGGTCCGTGGTCTCGGTGGTCCCCGTCAAGGACTCCGACGGCTCCGTCATCGCCATCGTCTCCTCCCCGGTCACGGTCCAGAACGTCCAGAGCATGGTGAACCGGCAGCTGCCGGTCGTCCTCGGCAGCGCGGCCGCGGTGCTCGCCCTCTCCGCGGGCGGGACGGCTCTGGTGAGCCGTCGGCTGCTGCGCCGGACGCATGGCCTGGGACCGGCCGAGATGACGAGGATGTACGAGCACCACGACGCGGTGCTGCACGCGGTGCGGGAGGGCGTACTGATCGTCGGCGACGGCGGACGGCTGCTGCTGGCCAATGACGAGGCGCGGCGTCTGCTGGATCTGCCGGCGGACGCGGAAGGACGCCCCATTACGGACCTGGGTCTGGAGGAGGGGATCGCCGAGCCGATCGCATCGGGCCGTTCCGCGACCGACGAGCTGCACATGGCGGCCGATCGGCTGCTGGCGGTGAACGTCCGGCCCACCGCCCCCTACGGGCAGGCCGGGACCGTCGTCACGCTGCGGGACACCACCGAGCTGCGGGCACTCACGGGCAGGGCCGAGGTGGCCCGCGAGCGGCTGAAGTTGCTCTACGACGCGGGGATGCAGGTCGGAACGACGCTGAACGTGGAGCGCACCTCGGAGGAACTGGCGGAGGTGGCGGTCCCGCGGTTCGCCGACGTGGTCACGGTCGACCTCCTGGAACCGGTGCTGCGCGGCGAGGAGCCGCCCGAAGCGAGCACCGAGATGCGCCGCACCGCCGCCGTCGGCCTTCAGGGCGCCCACCCCCTCTACCCCGTCGGCAAGCTGATCCGGTTCGTTCCCACCAGTCCCATGGCCGCCGGGCTGGCCGGCGGCCACGGGGTCCTGGAGGCGGACCTGCGCGCCACCCGCGGCTGGCGGGCCCAGGACCCGGCCAACGCCGTGCGGATCCTGGAGCGCGGCATCCACTCCCTGATCGCCGTACCCCTGCGGGCCCGGGGTGTTGTGCTGGGGATGGCCGGCTACTGGCGGGGGCAGGACTCCCCGCCGTTCGACGAGGAGGACGTGTCCTTCGCCGAGGAGCTGACCGCCCGGGCGGCCCTGTCCGTCGACAATGCCCGCCGCTACACCCGCGAGCACACCATGGCCGTCACCCTGCAGCGCAGCCTGCTGCCCCGCGGCGTGCCGGAGCAGTCCGCCGTCGAGGTCGCGCACCGCTATCTGGCCGCCCAGGCCGGGGTGGGCGGTGACTGGTTCGACGTCATCCCGCTGCCGGGCGCCCGGGTGGCCCTGGTGGTCGGCGACGTCGTCGGCCACGGCCTGCACGCCGCCGCCACCATGGGCCGCCTGCGCACCGCCGTGTACAACTTCTCCACCCTCGACCTGCCTCCGGACGAGCTCCTGAGCCACCTGGACGAGCTGGTCACCCACATCGACGCCGACGAGCAGGAATGGCAGGGGATCACCGGAGCCACCTGCCTGTGCGCCATCTACGATCCCGTCTCGGGGCAGGTAGCGGCCGCCACCGCCGGCCATCCGGGCCCCGCTCTGGTCCGTCCCGACGGCACCGTGTCCTTCCCCGAGGTGCCGGTCTCCCCGCCGCTGGGCCTGGGCGAGGGCCTGCCCATGGAGACCATGACGGTCACCCTGCCCGAAGGCTCCCGGCTGGCACTGTTCACCGACGGGCTGATCGAGAGCCGCGACCGCGATCCGGACGCGGGCCTGGCAGCGCTACGCGCCGCTCTGGCCGGGCCCGGGCGCACCCCGGAGGAAACCTGCACCGTGGTGATCGACGCGATGCTGCCCACCAGGCCCAGCGACGACGTCGCGCTGCTGGTGGCGCGCACCCGCCGACTGGACCCCGAGCGGATCGCCGAGTGGGACGTATCCCCCGACCCCGCGGCGGTGTCCCCGGTGCGCAACGCCTGCGCCCGCCGACTGGCGGACTGGGGCCTCGAGGACATCGCCTTCACCACGGAACTCATCCTCAGCGAACTGGTGACCAACGCCATCCGCTACGGCACCGAGCCCATCCGGGTGAGGCTGCTGTACGACCGCAGCCTGATCTGCGAGGTCTCCGACGGATCCAGCACCTCCCCGCACCTGCGCCGGGCCGAGGCCACCGACGAGGGCGGCCGCGGCCTGTTCCTCGTCGCGCAGTTCGCCGAGCGCTGGGGCACCCGCTACACCGCTCGAGGCAAGATCATTTGGAGCGAGCAGGCCCTCCACGACGGGGCCGCACCGCCCGTGATGGATCTGGGGGATGCGCTCCTGGCCGAGTGGGACGACGAGGCGTTCTGAGAACGCGCCGATACGGCAGCCGCAGGGAAGGCAGCTGGCACCACCGGCTGGGACTGCGCTGCCGAGGCCACCGAACGTACGCTGGTCTCGATCAGTACGCGACCGCCCGTTATGGAGCCTTTGTGCCCGTACCCCGTCTCCGGACAGCCTCCGTCGCCGCCTGTCTGGCCCTCGCGGCGGCGCCCCTCGGCGCCTGCGGAGACAAGCCCACCGCCGGGCCCAGAGCACCCGCGGTGGCCACCTCCGCCGCAGACGCCGGGGGCATGGCAGCACTCACCGCAGCGGCGGAGAGAGAGGGCTCGCTCAACACGATCGCGCTCCCGAGCGACTGGGCCAACTACGGCGCACTGATCGACGGCTTCGAGAAGAAGTACGGGATCAAGGTCTTGGTGGAGAACCCGGAAGGCACCAGCCAGGACGAGATCAACGCTCTGAAGGAGCGCAGGGGCGAAGGCCGCGCCCCCGACGTGATCGACGTGGGGGGCTCGTTCGCGCAGTCCGCGGCCCGGCAGGGTCTGCTCGCTCCGTACGAGGTCGCCCTGTACGACCAGATCCCCAAGGAACAGAAGGACCCGAAGGCCCGCTGGTACAACAACTACGGCGGCTACATCTCGATCGGCTGTGACGCCAAACGCGTCAAGACCTGCCCCTCGACCTTCGCTGATCTGCGCAAGCCCGAGTACAAGGGCCAGGTCGCGCTCAACGGCGACCCCACCAGATCCGGCTCCGCCTTCGCCGGCGTGTATGCGGCGGCCCTGGCAAACGGGGGTTCCTTCGACGACATCCAGCCCGGTATCGACTTCTTCGCCGAGCTCAGCGAGAACGGCAACTTCATCCCCGTCGAATCCACCCCGGCCACGATCGCGAACGGCCGGACCCCGATCAGCATCGACTGGGACTTCCTCAACCTCGGATACGCCGACGAGTTCCGCGAGAAGGGCGTGGACGTCGACTGGCGGACCGCCATCCCCTTCGACGGCAGCTTCGCCCAGTACTACGCGCACGCGGTGAACAAGGACGCCCCGCACCCCGCGGCAGCACGTCTGTGGCAGGAGTACGTCTTCAGCCCGGAAGGCCAGAACATCCGGCTCGGCGCCTATGCGCGCCCCGTCCTCATGGACGCCATGGAGAAGGACGGCACACTCGACAAGGCCGCCGCGGAGAAACTGCCGACGGTCGAGGGCACGCCGACGTTTCCGACAGAGGCGCAGACAGAGAAGGCGAGAGAGGCCGTCAACCGCGGCTGGGCCGAGGCCGTCCCGGGCTGAGGACCGGGGGCGGTCCTGGCCGGGCGTGCGCCCGCACCTGCCCACGAGCATGCAATTGAAGCGGGTCCCGGACGTCCACACGGCCAGGCGCGCACCTTTCCTGCCGCGCCAAGCCATAGGAATCCGCCTGCCCTCCGGCACAGGTACGCCCGGCCGGACAGTCCGACGGCAGGAGCCCTCCGGGGCGGTCAGTCGGGGCGGCGGGTGGTCGGGCCGACCTCGGCCTGCCCGCCGTCCTGGGCCCGGGCGGCGGGCGAAACGGTCACCAACCCCTCCGACCTCAACCGCTTCTACACCGCCCTCTCTTCAGTGGCATACTGCCCCGCCCGGCTCCAGCAGTTGACGACCACGGTCCCGACCGAGGGCAATCCTTCCGTGCCAGCGCTACGCCTGGGCCTCATCGAGTACGAAACGAGCTGCGGAATCAAGGTCTGGGGACACTCCGGCGGCATCCACGGCCCATCGACCCAGGCCTTTGGCACCAAGGACGGCTGGCACGTGATCGCCCTGAACTGCAACGGCGACTGGGTCGGCGGCGGCAAGAACGTCGTCTCGGCCGAGTTCTGCACGCTCCCGACCTCGACCCAGCCGCCGGCTCCCACCACGTCCGGCTGACGTTACGGATGATCAGCCCGTCGTGCCGCTGTCCGCACCGGCGGACGGCTCGCGTACATGCAATTGGCGTCATGGCGTACTACCCGCGTGCGAGCGAGCTCCGGCACAGACCGTCTCGCTCCGCTGGTCGAGACTGAGGGAGAGTACGGCCTGCGCTCACGGACCGGAATGGGTGTGCGCTGCCCACAACGTGGGGGTGCTGGGGTACCGGTCACGCAGGCGCCGCGTGGCGTGGTGCAGGGCGTGTGCGCTGCGCTCGACCCGGGGTGGGATCGCTCCGTCGTCGGTCAGACGGCTGTAGAAGTCCATCGCCAGCTCGATGGCAGTACGGTCGTCGATGGACCACAGGGTACCTACGACGTGTCGATAGCCCGCGAGCTGGAATGCGGCCGTGATGTGGAGGGCCTCATCGGCCAGTCGGGCGGTGGTGACGCTGGTTTCACAGGCTGCCAGGTAGGCCAGCGCGGCGTTCAGATGAAGGTTGCTGATGTCCATGACGGTAAGTGGTGCGCGGTCATGGTCGGGCAGGATCAACCGACTGCGCCCGGGGTCGGTTCCATCGGCCAGTGCGTGGCACGCGAAGTGGGCGATCCGGTGTCCGTACAGGGCCTCCAGAACCATGTCGCGGGTCGGATCGGCCAGCAGATGAGCGTCAGGGATGAGCGCGCTGATGGCACGCGTCTCGCCGCGGACTCCCGGTAGTGGGCTGCCAGGAGTATCGGGCACTGGTACAACCACGGTCGTCGGCGCGTCCGCGCAAGCACCCCGGGCGCGTGCGTGCTCCAGGGCGCCGACCGTCGTGGTGTACGACGAGACGACGCGGTCCAAGACCGTGCGCGGGCCCGCTGCCCCCCGCGGACCCGGGCCGCGGTGCTCCACGTGGTACCCGGCTGCATGCAGCGGGAGGAAGGCCATAATGCCGACGGGACACCACCAGAGCCTGGGCCATGGCTCGTCGGCGGAGGGGCAGGACGTGTGACCCACCCGGGTCAGGACCGGCTCGGCGACGACGTCCCACAGCCATTCCAGGACGCTCTGGATCTCGCGCTGGGCCGTAATCCGCCGCTGAGGATCGATCCCTGGGTCCGCGGCATTCAATTGAGCCGCGCGCAGCCGGTCCGCCTGTTCGTACGCTTTCGCCTGCGTCAGCCCCGGCAGGGGGACGGCCTGGACAGGCGAGTCGGCATCTACGGTCAGGATGAGGGCGTCACAGCGAGTGCTGCTGGTGTTGACAAAGACGACAGGGCCGTCTTGGGCCTGGCGCGCCAGCCGCGAGGCGGTCGGCGCGCGAAGAAAATCACTGAATCCCGGCCGCTGTCTGATCTGCCCGACCAGATCCTGCCAGGCATGGTGGGCTGCGATGCGCTCCTCAGACAGCTGCCGCGCCGACGTCCCGGCGGGCACGCCATCACCGCGGTCAGGGGACCCCCGCTCCGCCGCCGGTATCGGAGGATCGAGCTCGGCGAATCGGGTACGCAACCTGTCAAGCTGTGCGGCCAGTTCGGGTGCATGTGCGCGCAGGCGGATCTGCTCGGGGCTCCGCTGCGCCAGGACGTCTGCGGCGAGAATCCCGCGCGTTCGTTCGAGCAGTTCAACTGCTCGAACGGCCTGATCCGCGTGCAAGGCAGCTGCCGCTGCTTCACCGGGCAGTTCGTTCAACTGGCTCAGCTGATGCTGCCGATCCGGCCGGACGAGGCTGCGCGGAGCGAACGTCTCCACCAGCTCAATGGCATCCTCAATGGCCTGGAGCCCAGCCCTGGCACGGTCGGGCACGGGCCCGGCCGCCCTCGCGTACCGCCGATACCCCGAGATGCGCAGGAAGGTGGAAGCAGCTTGATTGTCGCCGGCCTCACGGTAGCAGCGAAGCGTCTCGTCGAGCAGGTCCGAGGGGCCGCCATGCTCGGCCTTGGCCTCGAGGGAGTGCCCGAGGTTGATCAGGAACTCCCCGCGCTGTGGGTGATCGCGGGCGGTAAGCCGCACCGCGTCACGCGCGGCTAGAACGGCTTCGTCCAAGACTTCGGCCCCGAGAAACGGCAGAGAGGAGAGCAGCTGGGACATGGCGCCTCTGATGGGGTTCTCAAACTGCGCGACGTCCTGGACGTCGACGGACGACACCGCGTTCTTGAACCCGATCAGCAAGACGGTCGCCAAGTTGCTGAGGTGCCCCGCGGCATCCGGGTGGTCCCGGGGAATGAGCGCCAGAGCCTCCCGCGCACGTGCTACCGCTTCTCGGAGCACCTCCATACGCTCGGTGCGCTCGTAATGCATCCTCAACAGGCTCACCAAGCCGATCAGACGTCCGGCTCGTGCGGGGTGGCTGCCCAGCGTGGTCTGAACAGCCTCCCGCTGCACTTCGATCGCCTCGTCGAGCACATCCGGCTGCTCCGTACGCATCCAGAAGACCTGCAGCGTGCTCGCCAGGTTGTTCAGATACATGGCGCGTCGGGGGTGCTTGCTCGGGATCAGAGCCATAGCCTCCCGTTCGGCCTGTACCGCCTCCTCCAGCAGCTCGATCCGGCTGACGTGGAGGTATAGGGCGCGGACCGCTCCGCCGAGATTCGTCAGGTACATGGGCCGGTTGGGATCGTCCGGGTCGGCAAGAACCACGGACTCCCGGCTGGCCTCCACGGCTTGCTCCAGGTCGGCCATGTGCGCGGTGCGTGCGAACAGACGCTGCAGAGCGGTGCTGAGATTGTTCAGGTATTGCGGTCGCTTGGGTTCGCCGACCAGGGTGAGCGCCAGAGCTTCGCGCTCGCAGGCAACTGCCGCTCGGAGCAGGTCGGTCCCGTCGGCGTGCGGGGAGTCCGCACCGCCGATCTGCCCGTGCAGTTGGGCGAGGGCACCTCCGAGGTTCGTCAGCCGGCCAGCGCGGCGAGGGTGGTCTTGAGGGGTGGTGCCTACTGCCTCCCGCCCGTACCGCACCGCCTCCTTGAGCCGCTCCGGATCGCCGGTGCGCTCGAACAGCGTCTGCAGCATGGCGCAGAGCTGGTCCAGCCGCTGGGCGCGTTCGGGCTCCTCGGGCGGGAGGGCCGTCACCATCTCCCGAGCGGCCTCGACGAGTTCCTCCAGCACGTCCATCCGGTCGTGGACGTGAAAAAGGGCCTCAAGGGTAATGGTCAGGAGGTTGAGCGCGTCGGTACGGCCGGAGTGCTTCCGCGGGGTCCCGGCCACCACTTCGCGCAGGGCCTCAGCCGCCGCGTCCATATCGTCGGCGTGGCCAGAGTACGCGTAACTCAAGTGGAGGGCCAGCGCCAGGTGGTTCAGGTGTTTGAGCCGATCGGGGTGCTCCTGCGGAACGGCTGCCAGTGTCTCCCGCCGGATGCGTACCATCTCCTTCACCAGGCCGGGTTCTCGATCACGCATGGACAGTTCGAGGAGTGCGGCACCGAGGCCTGCCAGACGGTCGATGCGTGCCGGGTCGTCGGGCGGGGTGCACCTCACCACTTCCCGTGCGGTCTCAGCTGCGTCTTCGAGCAGGCCCGGCCGTGCGGTGCGCTTGTGCGCGGTGGTCAGGGCGATTCCGAGGTTGACCAGGTACTTGGTGCGGTCTGGGTGGCCCGGCTGGGTGAGGGACACCGCTTCGCGGATCGCCCGCAGCGACTCGTCCAGAGCATGGAGTCGGCCGAAGGCCTGGTACTCGTGACCGAGAGCACCAGCAAGGCAGCTCAGTACGGAGGCGCGCTCTGGGGAGTTCTGCGGCAGGGCGTTCAGCGCTTCCCGCACGACTTGGACCGCTTCCGCGTAGGCGCGCGGCTCGCCGGTGCGCTCGGCCCGGAGCATGAGAACGTGCTCCAGGCTGCTCACCCGCACGGCGTAGCCAGGACGTCCATGCGCGAGCCGCAGCGCCGCACGCTCGGTCGTGATGGCCTCCGCCAGCACGTCCTGGTCCTGGGTGCGTGCGTGCAGGTCCCGGAGGCACACACCCAGGTCGCTCAGGCGCACGAGGCGATCTCGATGGCCCTGCGGCGTGCGCGCAACCGACGCACGGAAATAGGTGGCAGCGGTGCGCAGGTCCTGAAGCTCGCCGGAGCGGTGGAACGCGAACACCATGGCGGCGGCGCGACGCCCCAGCGCCTCCGGGCCCTCGCGCACGAGCGGTGCCAGCCCGGGATCCTCGCGGAAGGCTGTGCGCAACAGCTCCGGTACAAGCCCCGGATCGGCCCAATAGACGGGCAGCATGAACCGGAGGACCGCGCCCAGGTCGCCAATGGCGCCGCTCTCGGCGAGCGCCAGGGACCGTAACCAGTAGTACGAGCCCAGTAGCCGGGCCGCCTCGAGGTCTACTTCCGGTTCGACGACCGCCATGAGGCCGTCGGCGGCGCGTTTGGCTTCAGGCTCCAAGATCGTGGCAAGATCCGTGACGGAGCGGTCAAGGCATTGCTGAAGAGCGGCGAGTGCCGCCAGACGGTCCGGCATTGCAGATCCCCCGCGATCGGCGTTTGTCACCAGAATCCTATCCGGCGAATGGGCAACGCGGTGTACGCTCCGGCCCGTTCGTACGTGAGAAGCCATGGTCGAACGGGGAGGCACGTGAACGTGGACACGGAGGTTCGCGAACGGGTCGAGGCGCTGTGCAGCCAACTCAGCCGCTGGCCCTCAATACGGGAGACCATTCGCGAGGGCGCAGCGGAAGGCGCTCTCGACGCACTACTGACTCTGCTGAGAGGCCCTGAGGAGCCCGCCCGGGCTCGACTGGAGGAACTGCTCGACATGATCGGTCGGGCCGCCGCCGAGCGCGGGCTGCCGGGCCTGACGAGCAGAGTACGCGGCCCCATCCCTGCACTGCCTCACGGAATGTCCGCCGGACCCGAGACTCTGGGATGGACTTGCCCGCTGGCGCGCTGCACACGTGTGGTGCTCGCCGGAGAAAGCGCGGGCCCCCCGGTCTGCGCGGCTGCCGACCCCGGCGCGAACACCATGACCCCTTACGCACCCAACCCGGAAGCACGGTGAACACGTTCCTGGTGGAGTTGGCCACCAGGCTGATGGACCGTTGGCTCACGGCATTGGTGGCGCCGGGGCTGCTGTGGATTGCGGTCCTGGTTGCAGGAACACGTTTGGGCCAGGACACACCCTTCGAACTTGACCAGATCAACGACTGGTTGGACTGGCTTACCCGGCAACCCGCCCTGCAGACGCCAGCCGTGGTCATTCTCCTGGCCGTTACGACCGTGCTCGCCGCTGGCTCGGTCGGCCTTCTCGCGGGAGCCCTGGGCGGTCTGGTCGAGCGCTGTTGGGCACTTCCCGGTGCCCTGCCGCCCGCCGCCTGGCTGCTCGCAGCGCGCCGCCGCCGATGGGACTGGGCAACACGTCGACTGCGGACGACTGTTCTGCACGCCGTCGAACTCGAAGCCCAGAGGGCCGACACAGGACGCACCGACGCCTTGGCCCTGCGGCGTCAGCGACAACGCGTCCGCCTGGGCCTGGCCCGCCCGGTGCGGCCCAGCCGGATCGGGGACCGCTACGTCCGAACTGCCGAGCGCGTGCGCCGTGTCAACGGCCTGGACGACCTGGCCCTGGTCTGGCCCCGGTTGTGGACGGTGCTCCCAGATTCGCTGCGCACCGAGATAGCCGGTGCTCGGGGCGGCACCAGTGATGCCGCACGGCTGTTTGGCTGGAGCATGCTGTACCTCGCAATCTCGACATGGTGGTGGCCCGCCGCTCTCCTCGGCGCTGTCGTCTTCGCCGTGGCCACGGTACGGGCCCGCTCCACCACCGAGAACCTGGCCGCTCTGATCGAGACGGCTGTGGATCTGCATAGCGCGGACCTGTCCGAACGACTCGGATTGCCGACCGCACATTCGCGTGTCGCCGCAGGCCATGCCATCACAGACCAACTGAGGGGCAGCTCCAGTAGGGACAACGCGAGGGATGCGCACTGATTACTGCCGATTCCCGAGCGGAGACCTCCGCCTGCCCCATGCATCTTGAGGATGCGCGCGGCCATGCGTGGGGCTTCGTCTACCAGGTCGTGGTGCACCGCATGGAGACTCGCCGATGCCCAACCGGCTTGCCAAGCTGTGTCTAGCGCCCGACGAGGACTCCACTACGTGATGCCACAGGAAAACCTGATGATTGGAATCGATTCGTCGGCCCGTAGTGCAGTACGCAGTCTCGTCTGGGGACTCGATACGGAGAACGGTCCGGGTGAGGCTTTTCTGCACGAGGACGATACCTGCCTGCACGTGGACGTTCGTGGAGGACGCGATCTGGTTGGCGATCACCTTCCGCAGGCTGACACCCATGCATCTTGACCTGGTGTTCTGCGATGAGGGATATAGCTTCGACGTGCATGTGCCAACCGGGACCACCGAGGCCGACCTGATGGCCCTGGTGAATGCTGCAGGCTGAGCTCAGCCCGCAGTAGCGAGGTGGAGGACCAGGACGGCCTTCACGGTGTCGGTAATACGGTTTGTGCTGCACCGGGGCTTCCGCAGCAGCCGCCACTGCTTCAGGGCAACCATGGCCTGCTCGCCCAACGCGCGAATACGCGCATGGGACAAGTTGGCGGCTCGCTGAACTGCGGAAAGCCGCTCCCACCTGCCGGGAAGGGTACCCGGACAGTCCCGCCGGCGCCCTGGTAGCCCTTGTCCGTCCAGCAGGCCAAGCCCGCGTCGGTATGGGCGTCGATGACGCCATGGGTGCAGGCGGCCTTGATGTCGTGGACGGCGCCCGGCAGGGTGGGCGAAGCCCACAGCATCCGGCCCTGCGGATCGGCGATGACCTGCATGGTCCTCAGGCAAGGGGGGCTACTACTCCTCGAGCACGACCCTGCAATCAGGCGACTTCAATGGCGACGGCCGCGACGACCTCATGGCCTGGTACTCGTACTGGGCCGGCCACGACACCATGTTCACCTTCACGGCCAATGTCCGTGGTGGCTTCAACGCGCCGTTCCCCGCGTACCAGCTGCAGGCGGGCTGGTGGGACGTGAAGGATGCGAAGTACACCACCGGGGACTACAACGGCGACGGCCGCGACGACATCGCCGCGCTGTACGGATACCCCAACGGCGACCTGAAACAGCACACATTCCTCGCCCAGCCCAACGGCGGATTCAACGGATCCACCACCTCCTGGCAAGGCAACGCGACCACCTGGGGATCCTGGAGCCGTACCTATCCACACGGTGGTGACTTCAACGGCGACGGGCTGGACGACATCACGTTCTGGTACGACTACGCCGACGGCCACGACGCCATGATCATGGTGCCCGCCAACAGCAACCGCGACGGCGGCTTCAGCACCATGCCACCCCCACCCGCCTGGCAGTCCGCCGCCGGAAACTGGACGTACTCGAGCATAAAGATCGTGCCCGGCGACTACGACGGCGACGGCCGTGACGACATCGGCAGCCAGGCCGGCTACTCCGACGGCACAGTCCGCATGTGGACCCACCTCTCCAGCAGAACAGCCTCGTTCAGCACAGCGAAGGGCAGTTGGGCTTCGACGGGTGCCCAATGGGAGTTCTCACGTGGAACCTTCCTGCGGCCCTACACCTACTGACACAACCCATCCCGTGAGCTGAACAAACCAACGCCCCGGAAGACCACGTGATCCGCTGGTCAATCCGGGACAGGCAGCCATCTCCGCCCTGCCGGCTTCCGGTCGGCAGGGCGGACGCTTTCCAGGAACCAGGTCCGAGTAGGGCCCAGTGCCGCGGCCTCAGCGGTTGACCGCTGATCCTTGGGATCCGGGATCGTACGCAGGATTTGACGCCGCCGCAGATCGCATCGTTCAAGGCGCGATGGACAGTCCTCCGCCGCCAAAGACGATCAGGGCCGACTACGCAGATTCCCGCCAACCGGCCGCGGAACCGCTTATCCACCTCGCAAAGCTCTGCCTCAACTGCCGCGTGCTGGCCGCCTGACATTGACGGCCACTGACGTGCGCGGGCTTCGTCAGCATTCGCGCCTGGGCCAAGGTCTACGCATACAGCCTGTCCGAAGGCTCGGCCGCATCTCGATCGAAGTGGCCCAGGCGTGGGCCCCGAGCTGACACGAAACGAGCGGTCCCGCTCACGCGGAATAGGCCGTCGTCGGGGAACAAGGTGGTCCCGCGCGGAGTCGCCGTCGTGCATCCCATCTTGGGGGCCCGGATTGCGCCACTGCGCTAGTACCGCTTGAGCGACCGCGTCCTCTGCTCTTGGGACCAGTTCCGGGTCGAGATCAAGAAAACGGAGCATGACGGGGAAAGCGGCGCCTCGAGACCGGAAAGGGCTGCTGTTCTGCGGCAAGTTCGCAGTCGTCGCGGGTCGAGCTGCGTAGTGGTCGGAGATCTGGGCCGCGTGACGCGCGGCTCGCCCTGGGCGGCGGACGAGGAAGAGAGGGTTAGACCGCGGCGCAGGCGGTCGCGGACCGTACGCGACTGTTGCGCTGTCGGCCGGCCGCCCCAGCCTTCTTCAGGCAACGGGTGAGGCGCGCCGCCTGGATCTGGGGAAACCGGACCGCACCGGTGACTGATGCGGCTTCGTGGCCGTGGTCGTGTAGCGGTTCGGGGAGATCGTGCAGTGCACAGGCTGGGCTGGGAGGTGCCGCAGCCTTCCCCGCTCGCAGTCAACCCTTACCCTCCACCGGAGCTCCATTTCAACGCGAGTCAGTATGCGCCGAGGCGGACCGCTGGTGGCAGGTGTACTCGTAACCCAGCACAGCGCGACCCCCGCCCGGCTGCGGGGCCATGAGCGGCTCAGCGTCCAAGGTCAAACGTCCAGTGGGCCCAAGGGCTGTCGAAACTCGGGATCTGGCCCACCCTCTGTGAAGCCGTAATCGAAAGCCCCGGGGCGGGACGTGGACACCACGTCCCC
>NZ_JBHJTL010000030.1:0-83219 GCF_042264065.1 Streptomyces sp. NPDC056222
GACGGACTCCGGCACCCGTGGGTGCGACGGGGCGCCGGGGGAGCCCTGCCCTGGACTCCCCGGGCGCGCAGCAGTACGCCGGGTCGACGGGTCGAAGGGGGCCGAGCATGACGATTCTGGAGAACATTCGGGGGCCACAGGACCTCCGGCCGCTCGGCGAGGCCGAGCTCGACGAACTGGCCGAGGAGATCAGGCAGTTCCTGATCCGGGCCGTCGCCAGGACCGGCGGCCATCTGGGCCCCAACCTCGGCGTGGTGGAGCTCACGCTCGCCCTGCACCGGGTCTTCGACTCGCCCGCCGACCGCATCCTGTGGGACACCGGTCACCAGACCTACGTCCACAAACTGCTCACCGGCCGCCAGGACTTCTCCAAGCTGCGCGGCAAGGGCGGACTCTCCGGCTATCCCTCCCGCGAGGAGTCGCCGCACGACGTCATCGAGAACTCGCACGCCTCGACCGTCCTCGGCTGGGCCGACGGCATCGCCAAGGCCAACGAGGTGTCCGGACGCCCGGACCACGTGGTCGCCGTCATCGGCGACGGAGCCCTCACCGGCGGCATGGCCTGGGAGGCGCTCAACAACATCGCCGCCGCCAAGGACCGGCCCCTGATCATCGTCGTCAACGACAACGAGCGCTCCTACGCGCCCACGATCGGTGGCCTCGCCCACCACCTGGCGGCCCTGCGGACCACCGACGACTACGAGCGCTTCCTCGCGTGGGGCAAGGACGTACTCCAGCACACACCGGTCATCGGGCAGCCGCTCTACGGCTCGCTGCACGGCGCCAAGAAGGGGTTCAAGGACGCCTTCGCGCCCCAGGGCCTCTTCGAGGACCTCGGCCTGAAGTACGTCGGCCCCGTCGACGGCCACGACGTCGGAGCCGTCGAGTCCGCGCTGCGTCGCGCCCAGCGCTTCCACGGGCCCGTGCTCGTCCACTGCCTCACCGAGAAGGGCCGCGGCTACGGACCGGCGCTGGAGGACGAGGCCGACCGCTTCCACGCCGTGGGGGCCATGGACCCGCTCACCTGCGAGCCGCTGACCCCGTCCGGCGGCCCGTCCTGGACCTCCGTCTTCGGTGACGCGATCGCCGAGATCGGGGCGGAGCGGCCGGACGTGGTCGCGATCACCGCCGCCATGCTGCACCCCGTCGGCCTGACGAAGTTCGCCGAGCGCTTCCCCGACCGGGTCTGGGACGTCGGCATCGCCGAGCAGCACGCCGTCGTCTCGGCCGCGGGCCTCGCCGCCGGCGGCCTCCACCCGGTCGTCGCCGTCTACGCGACCTTCCTCAACCGTGCCTTCGACCAGCTGCTCATGGACGTGGCCCTGCACAGGTGCGGAGTCACCTTCGTCCTCGACCGGGCCGGCATCACCGGCACGGACGGTGCCTCCCACAACGGCATGTGGGACCTGTCGCTCCTCCAGGTCGTGCCGGGACTGCGGATCGCCGCGCCGCGCGACGCCGAGCAGCTGCGGGTCCAGCTGCGCGAGGCCGTCGAGGTCGACGACGCACCGACCGTGCTGCGGTTCCCCAAGGAGACCGTCGGCGCTCCGGTGCCGGCCGTGGGACGGATCGGCGCCATGGACGTCCTGCTCGCCCCCCGGCCGGACGTCGGCTCGGAGCCGGAGCTCGTCGCCCGGCCGGGCAACGCCGTCCGGCCGGATCTCGGCTCGGAGCCGGATCCCGCCGCGCAGTCGGACGCGGAGGTGCTGCTGGTCGCCGTCGGCGTGATGGCGGAGGTCTGCCTCCACGCCGCAGACCTGCTGGCCGCACGCGGCATCCGGTGCACCGTCGTCGACCCGCGCTGGGTCAAACCGGTCGACGAGGCCCTCGCCCCGCTCGCCGAGCGGCACCGCCTGGTCGCGGTCGTCGAGGACAACAGCCGCACGGGCGGCGTCGGGGCGGCGGTCGGCCAGGCCCTGCGCGACGCGGGCGTCGACGTACCCCTGCGGACGTACGGAATCCCCGAACAGTTCCTCGCGCACGCGAAGCGCGGCGAGGTGCTCGCGGATCTCGGCCTCACCCCGGTGGAGATCGCCGGAGACATCAGCGCGGCACTGACCCGGAAGAAGGGGCGATGACCAAGGAGTTCGACCTCGCGGCGCTGCTCGCCGAACGCGGCGCCGAGCGCTACGAGCTGCACACCCGGTACCTCAACCACCAGCTTCCGCGGATGCTGCACACCATCGGCTTCGACAAGGTCTACGTGCGGGCCGAGGGTGCCCACTTCTGGGACGTCGACGGCGGCGACCACCTCGACATGCTCGCAGGCTTCGGTGTCATGGGCCTCGGCCGGCACCACCCCGTCGTCCGCCAAGCTCTCCACGACGTCCTGGACGCCTCCCTCGCCGACCTCACCCGCTTCGACTGCCAGCCCCTGCCCGGGCTGCTCGCCGAGGAGCTGCTCGCCCACAGTCCGCACCTCGACCGGGTCTTCTTCGGCAACAGCGGCACGGAGGCGGTGGAGACCGCGCTGAAGTTCGCCCGGTACGCCACCGGGAAGCCGAGGGTCCTGTACTGCTCCCACGCCTTCCACGGCCTGACCACCGGTTCCCTCTCGGTCAACGGAGAGGACGGCTTCCGGGACGGCTTCGCCCCGCTGCTGCCCGACACCGCGATCGAGCTGGGGGACCTGGAGGCCCTGGAGCGGGAGCTGCGCAAGGGGGACGTGGCCGCGTTCGTCGTCGAGCCCATTCAGGGCAAGGGGGTGCACGAGGCGCCGCCCGGCTTCCTGCGCGCCGCCCAGGAGCTGCTGCACGCACGCGGCGCGCTGCTGATCGTCGACGAGGTGCAGACGGGGCTCGGCAGGACCGGGGACTTCTACGCGTACCAGCACGAGGAAGGTGTCGAACCGGACCTCGTCTGCGTCGCCAAGGCGCTCTCCGGCGGCTATGTGCCGGTCGGCGCGACGCTCGGCAAGGACTGGATCTTCAAGAAGGTCTACTCGTCCATGGACCGGGTCCTCGTCCACTCGGCCAGCTTCGGTTCGAACGCCCAGGCCATGGCCGCCGGGCTCGCCGTGCTCTCGGTCATGGAGAACGAGGGGACGGTGGCGCATGTGCGCCGGGTGGGCGAGCTGCTGTCCTCGCGCCTGAAGGAGCTCGTCCCGCGCTACGAGCTGCTGAAGGAGATCCGCGGACGCGGGCTGATGATCGGGATCGAGTTCGGGCGGCCGTCCTCGCTCGGGCTGCGCAGCCGGTGGACGATGCTGCAGGCGGCCCGCAAGGGGCTCTTCGCCCAGATGGTCGTCGTCCCGCTCCTCCAGCGGCACCGGATCCTCACCCAGGTCTCGGGCGATCACCTCGAGGTGATCAAACTGATCCCGCCGCTGATCATCGACGAGGAGGACGTGGACCGCTTCGTGACCGCCTTCACGGCCGTGATGGACGACGCCCATGGGGGCGGCGGACTGATGTGGGACTTCGGGAAGACGCTGGTCAAGCAAGCGGTGGCACAGCGCTGATCTTCGGCCTCGCGAGGCTTTTGCCTCTGAGGCAAGAATGTTGCCTCAGAGGAAAGATCCTGGCGGAATGGAGGCATGGAGCACCTCCCCGGGGAGCGGTCCCCGGACCCCGCCGCACCCGATGTCCTGCCGGACGTCGCGCCCCAGCTGCGCGCCCTGCGCCGACGCCGCGGGCTGACCCTGGAGGCCGCCGCCCAGCGGGCCGGTCTCTCCCCGGCCCATCTCTCCCGGCTGGAGACGGGCCGCCGGCAGCCCTCGCTGCCCATGCTGCTCGCCCTCGCCCGCATCTACGGTACGACGGTCGCCGAGCTCCTGGGGGAGGTTCCGCCCGAGCGTGATCCGGTCGTCAGGGCGGGTCGGTCCGAGCCCGTCGAGGCCGACGGCTGGATCTATCGCCAGGCCGGTGGCCCCGGCCGCGCGATGCAGGCGCTCCGGGTCCACGTGCCGTACGCCACCCGGACCGACATCGTGCGCGTCCACCCCGGGGAGGAGTGGCTCCACGTCCTCGAAGGGCAGGTGCGGCTCGCACTCGGCGACACCGTGCACGTACTCGACCCGGGGGACAGCGCGCACTTCGACTCGCTCACCCCGCACCGCATCGGCGCCGCCGGCCGCGGCGGGGCCGAGCTGCTCTTCGTCCACACGCTGATGCAGAGCCCCGCTGCCGAGCTGTGTCTCGGCGACGGAACTCCGTATCCGCGCTGAGCCCTTCGGAAGGGGCCGATATGTCCGAGAAGTCCGCACCCGTCACCGGCGAAGAGCGCGACGGGGGCAAGTTCCCCAAGGGTCTGGTGCTCCGGCTCTTCGCCTATCTGGTGGCCGGGCACCTCTTCGCCGGGTTCCTCTACCTGCTGTTCATGCTCGGCGGGCAGAACCAGTAGGGGGCGGGGTCACGCCTCGACGACGAGTCGCTCGCGCAGCCGCTCCCGCGTCTCGGGAGAGAGCTCGAGGCCGTCCGTGAGGTAGCTCTCGACCGTGCCCCAGGTCTGCTCGATCGTCTCGAACGAGGCCCGCAGGTACTCGACGCGCGCGTCGAAGAGCGGGCTGAGCAGCTCCATCACCTCGGGCGACATGGCGTCCGCGGCGGTGGAGCTGCGGCGCACCTTGTACCGGCGGTGCGGGTCGTTCGACTTCACGTAGTCGGCCTCGATCGCCTCGCGCTCGACACCCACCGCGAGCAGCGAGATGGCGATCGACAGGCCCGCGCGGTCCTTGCCGGCCGCGCAGTGCATCAGCGCCGGAACGCTGTCCTCGGCCATCGCGTGCAGGATGCGGCTGTGCTCAGCGGTCCGCTCGACAATCATCTTCCGGTACGAATCGGACATTCGGCCGGCCGCCTTGCCGTCACCCAGGATGGCGCGGAGCTGCTCCAGCTCGCCCGTGCTGACCAGCTTCCAGAACTCCTTGCCGTCGGCCGGGTCATTGAGCGGTATGTTCACATTTCGTACACCCGGAAGTTCGACGTCCGGGCCCTCGACCTTCCGGTCCGCCTGGTTGCGGAAGTCGAAGATCGTGTGCAGCCCGAGGGTGGAGAGGAAGGCCGCGTCCTCCTCGGTGGCGTGCGCGAGGTGGCCGCTGCGGAAGAGCCGTCCGAATCGCACCGATCCGCCTGTCACGGTCGGCAGGCCGCCCACGTCCCGGAAGTTGCGCACCCCGGTGAGCTCGGGTTCGGTCGACGGGATCTGCGGCAGCTGCTGCGTCACGAGTGCTCCTGAAGGTTGGCTGATCGAGATCGGTTCCTGGGGCAATCATCCCGGGTGGGGTCGGCTCCGCCTACCCCCGGGGTATGGGAATGGGTGTTCTGTCCGAATTGGGCCCTTAGGTATAACGCGCCCTGGTAATAGGGGAGATGGGTTCGGGTGCGTGAGCAGCGTCATAAAAGTGACGGACCGTGCCTGATCGTTCCGGGCGATCTCCCTGCCGGAAAAGGGAATCGGCGCTCCGCCCTCCACGGAGGGTGACCGGAATTCGGCGTGAATATCCCGGCCCTGAATGCGAGAGAAAAACGGTGGCTTGTTCGCGCCGACTCCGCTCGTCTACGGTCACCGTCAATCCGGTCGGACCGCCGAATCCTGCCACCGCCCGGAATCCGCACCCATCCACGTACGGCAGGAGCGGGGGACCCAGGTAAGTACGCCGAACCGGCTCGATCCGGACGGCTTGGGGTTAAGCCGCGTGAGAACGCGGCCGGACATCTCCAGTCCGAACCCGACAGCTCACCTCGCAGGCGACGGAGAGGAATTCGCCATGCCCGCAAAGGGTAAGCACCGCCGTCCCAAGGTCAACCCGATCACGCGCGGATTCGTCGCCGCCGGCACCGGTGGCGCCGTCGTCGCCCTGCCGCTCCTCGGTGCGACCGGAGCCCACGCCGCCGACAAGGGCGCCCCGACCGTGACGCCCGAGCAGGCCGTCGCCGCCGTCGCCGCCGCTCCCGCGAAGGCCCCCGCCGCCGACAAGACCGCCAAGCCGAAGACGTACTCCGTCGTCCGCGGCGACTACCTGTCGAAGATCGCCTCCGAGCACCACCTGGCGGGTGGCTGGAAGAAGCTCTACGAGGACAACCGCCAGGTCGTCGGCGGGAACCCCTCGCTGATCCTTCCCGGCATGAAGCTCACGCTCGGTGCCAAGTCGACGGCGAAGGCGCCCGCGCCCAAGGCCGCTCCGAAGGCCGCCCCGAAGGCCGCACCCAAGGCGGAGAAGTCCTCCACCGGCTCGGGTGAGCGCAGCTCGCGCAGCGCCGACCGCGGCGCGGTCGAGTCCACCCAGGCCTCGACCTCAACGCCGGCGCCGGCCGCTCCCGCGAAGGCCGCGTCCTCCGGCTGGGTCGCCCCGGTCAGCGGCGGCGTCTCCACCCCGTACCGCGCCTCCGGTGCCATGTGGTCCTCCGGCTACCACACCGGTGTCGACTTCATCGCCTCCTCCGGCACCTCGGTCAAGGCCGTCGGCGCGGGCACCGTCTACTCCGCGGGCAACAGCGGCTCGTACGGCAACGAGGTCGTCATCCAGCATGCCGACGGCACGTTCTCGCAGTACGCCCACCTCTCCTCGCTGGGCGTCTCCGCCGGCCAGACCGTCACGGGCGGCCAGGAGATCGGTCTCTCCGGTTCGACCGGCAACTCCACCGGTCCGCACCTGCACTTCGAGATCCGCACCGGACCGAGCTACGGCTCGGACATCGACCCGCTGGCCTACCTGCGCTCGCACGGCGTCAGCATCTGACGTACACCCAGCACCCGAAGGGCCCGGCACGTGTTGTGCCGGGCCTCTTCGCGTTCCGCAGTATTCCGGCTTGGCGGAATCTTGACCGGTGGCGTATCTCACCCGGCGTCAACCCCTCCTTACGGTCGCGTAGGTCACACCCATAAGGGAAAGATGAGCTCCCGTGGCAGACGATTCGAGATCAAGAGACATGGACGTATTCGGGTCGTACGCGGCGATCGGTGACAGCTTCACCGAGGGCGTCGGAGACCCCGGGCCCGATGGGAAGTACGTCGGCTGGGCGGACCGCTTCGCGGTGCTGCTCGCCGACCAGCTGCCGGAGCACGACGCATTCCGTTACGCCAACCTGGCCGTACGCGGCCGCCTCCTCGACCAGATCGTGGAGGAGCAGGTCCCCAGGGCGAAGGAGCTCGCCCCCGACCTCGTGACCTTCTGCGCGGGGGGCAACGACATCATCCGCCCGGGTACCGACCCGGACGATGTCGCGGAGCGCTTCGAGCGCGCCGTCGCGGATCTGACCTCGGCCGTGGGCACGGTCATGGTGACGACCGGCTTCGACACCCGCGACGTACCCGTCCTGCGCCATCTGCGCGGCAAGATCGCCACCTACACGGCCCATGTCCGGGCCGTCGCCGACCGATACGACTGCCCGGTCCTGGACCTGTGGTCGCTCAAGTCGGTGCAGGACAGGCGGGCTTGGGACGGCGACCGGCTGCACCTCTCGCCCGAGGGGCACACCCGGGTCGCGCTGCGCGCCGCCCAGGTCCTCGGCATGGAGGTGCCGGCGGACCCGGACCAGGCGTGGCCGCCGCTGCCGCCGCGGAACACCCTGGACGTGCGCCGCGACGACATCCACTGGGCGAAGGAGTACCTCGTCCCGTGGATCGGGCGGCGGCTGCGGGGTGAGAGCTCGGGGGACCACGTGGAGGCCAAGCGCCCGGACCTCATGCCCCTCTGAGCGCGGCGGGGATCCGTTCCAGGACGCCTCCGGCGAAAACGTCGTACAGCGGCAGCGTCTCCAGATGGACGTAGCCGATGTGGCAGTCGCAGAGGGCGAGAGGGCAGGCGCGGGGCCGCAGCGCGGCGCGGTACGAACCGTCGTACAGGTTGCCGAGCTCGGCCTTCACGAAGTGGCAGCGTCGCACCGTCCCGTCACCGTCCACCGAGATCACCGACTCGCCGGTCCGGCAGGGGAGACCGGCTGAGGGGTGCGGGCGGCGGCTGTACGGGAAGAGGGGGTCGAGGGCGGTCCAGCCATCGGCCTCCTCGTCGGTGTAGGTGTGCCCCTCGGCGGCGTTCACCCAGAGGTACACCTCGGGCGGGAGATCGTCCCTCAGCCGCCGCGCGTGCTCCCGGTGCTCCGGCAGGCCGACGATCCCGACGCTGAAACGCGTGCCCCGGGCGGTCAGTTCGCGGCACTTGGCGAGGAAACGGTCGTACGGTGTCTGCCCCGGGTGGTACGTGCACCAGAGCGCGAGGGTCTCGGGGTCGGCCTCGGCCAGCCAGTCGGTGCGGCAGCTCAGATTCGTCTGGATCGCCACCCGCTCGATGTGGGGGAGGCGCGACAGCTCGGTGAGCGTGCGCCGGTACCAGGACCTGACCAGGCCCTCGCCCCACGGGGTGAAGAGAATCCTCAGCCGGTCGCCGCTCTGCGCGGCCGCCCAGGCGGAGAAGCGCTCCAGCGCGGCGCGGTCGGCACGCAGCTGCTCGTGGCTGTCACGGCGCTTGGCGAAGGGGCAGTAGGGGCAGTCGTAGTCGCACGAGGCGAGCGGGCCCCGGTAGAGGATCGTCAGGTCCATGCCGTCACCTCCGCTACTTCGGCTCGTAGGCGGCCATCGCCGCCCGGACGGCCGGCGAGAACAGTGCGGGACCGAGCGCGTCCGAGTGGGCCAGGCCCTCGGGCGAGAGCCGCAGCAGCCCGGCCGGGGCCGTCGGATCCAGCCAGCCGAGCTCCTCGAACCGGCCCAGTTCGGCCGGGAAGTCCGCGAACGGCGAGGTGCCGAACCGCTCCTCGTAGTCGACCGTGGACATGCCCCGGGCCTGCAGAAGCGACTGGAGCAGATGGCGTCGGCGCGCCTCGTCCGCGTCGACCCACCGGCCCACCTGGGCGCGTGTGAAGTCCCGCGTCCCGGTGTAGGAGTCGATGATCGAGCGGACCTCCCTCATGTCGACGGCGTAGTCGAAGGAGTAGTGCAGCGAGGACGTGTACGAGCGCGCCCCGCAGCCCAGGCCGATCATCCCGTCCGTCTGGCAGGCGTAGTCGTCCGCGCCCTGCGGCGGGGCGTCCGCTCGCCGGAACATCCGCATCGATTCCTGCTGGTACCCCCGCGCCAGCAGATGGTCCCGGCCGTGGCGGTACAGCCGCAGCCGCTGCTCGTCCCACTCCCGGTCCGCGGTGGGCGAGAGCCGGCCGAGGCCGGTGAGCGGGCGGACGTAGAGGGGATAGAGATAGAGCTCCTCGGGCGCCCAGGCGAGCGCCGCGTCGAGGGAACGGGACCAGGACTCCTCGGTCTGGCCGTCGATGCCGTAGATCAGGTCGATGTTCAGTACGGGGACGCCGGTGTCCCGGATGCGGCCGAGCGCGGCCTCGACATCGGCGCGGCGCTGCGGCCGCACGGCGGCGCGGGCCTCGGCCTCGACGAAGCTCTGCACCCCGATGCTGAGCCGGGTGGCGCCCCGGTCGGCCAGGACCGCGAGCCGGTCGGCGGTGGCCGTCGAGGGGGAGGTCTCCACGGAGAGCGGGACGGCCCGCAGATCCGCACCCATCCGCTTCTCCGCGATGTCGCAGAGCCGCTCCAGCTCGCCGGCGGTGAGGAACGTGGGGGTGCCGCCGCCGAAGGCGGCCGTGGCGAAACGGACCGGTCCGGCGTCGCCGAGCGCCTCCCTCACGGCTGTCGCCTGTCGGTCGAGCGCGTCGAGATAGCGGCCGGTCAGCTCGTCCGGGGCGCCGATCCGGGTGAAGAGGTTGCAGAAGCCGCAGCGGACTTCGCAGAACGGTATGTGCGCATAGAGGGAGAGCGTGTCCTTCGGCTCGTCCGCCCACAGCGCCGCTAGGGAGGGCGCGGGGTCGGGGAGCGGCCGGTACGCCGTCTTGTGCGGGTAGGCGTAGACATAGCTCTCGTACGGACGCGGGGCATCGCTCATGCGACCGCCTCCCGCTCCGGGCCGGCCAGGAGGAAGTGGGCGTACGGCACGGTCCAGACGACCTCGTGGCCGAGGCGGTGACCGGTGAAGCCGTCCTCCCCGTATGCCGTGCCGTGGTCGGAGCAGACGATCGCGAAGCAGCTCCGGCGGCTGCTCATGGCGGCGAAGAGCCGGCCGATGTGCCGGTCGACGTACTCCAGCGCCGCCGCGTGCGAGGCCCGGGTGTCCCCGGACTCCCGGGTCGCACCGGGCAGATGGAACCAGTTGGGCTGGTGCAGGGCGGAGACGTTGACGAAGAGGAAGAGGCGCTGCTCGTGCGGGAGCGCGGCGACGATCTCCTCGGCCCGGGTCACCTGGGACTCGAAGGAGGTGGGGGAGGCGACGCCGAAGTCGGGCTCCCAGTGGCTCTCCTGGAAGAGGCCGGGCAGCACCGAGCCGAGGGGGCCCTGGCCGTTGAAGAAGCCGACGCCGCCGACGCAGGCGGTGCGGTAGCCCTCCTTCGCCAGACCGGAGACCAGATCGGGGGTGTCGTGGACGAAGGTGCCGTCGGCGGTGCTCTCACTGCCCGCGAACCGCGCGGCGAAGAGTCTGGGGTGCGGGCCCTGATGGTCCGGGGTCGGCAGGAAGCCCGCGAAGATCGCCTGATGGGAGGCGTAGGTGAAGCTGCCGGGGGCGTGCCGACGCTCCCAGCTGCCGCCGGGGAGGTGCCGGGCCAGGTTCGGGATGCGCCCGGCCGCGGCGAGCTCGTTGGCGACGTCGTACCGGAGGGTGTCGAGCGTCACCAGGAGGAGATCGTGGCTGCCCACGATCTCGTTCATGTCGGGTGCGGGAGGCTGGTTCACACGATGCTCGTTCCTGTGGTGCGACCGGTGCTGCCGGTGGTGCTGTCGGGGCTTCTGCGGAGGAGCGCGGAGACCTGGGCCGCGTAGGTGTCCTGGCCCTCCGCGCCGCTGCCCGGGAGGCCGGTGAGCCCGGGAAGCAGATCGCCGAAGGCATTGACCTCGCCGACGGCGAAGCGTCGCCAGCCGACGGCCGGAAGCAGGTCGACGCCGACGCACTGGGTGCCGGGGAAGGCGTCGGCGGCCCGTTCGCACACGTCGAGGGCGTCCGTCCACCGTCCGCCCGCGCCGGCGACCGCCGCACGCACGGCGCCCAAGTCCCCCCGGGTACCGCCGAGATGGAGATTGGTCATGGGGGAGCGGCTGGTCCGTACGACGGCATGGGTGGCCCGGCCTGCGATCACGACCACGCGCAGATCGGCCACACGGCCGCCCTGCGCCGCCTTCGGCACCCAGCGCTCCATGTGCAGCCCGTCGGGGGCGAGCGCGTCCACGATGGCGGCGACCTCGCGTTCCGTCGTATAGCGGCGCACCCGGAGGGAGTTGAAGAGACGCCCGTCCGGGGCGCGTTCCACGGAGGTGGTGGCCTGCACCCGGCCGGCGCCGTTCGTCTCCACGGCCAGGACTCCCGAGGCGGACGAGCCGTGGGCGAGTTTCACGAACACCCGGCGCAGACCCGATTCCGCCATCAGGGCGCAGACGTCCGACCAGCCCCGTACGGCGGGGGCGTCCGCCCCCGATGTCGGCGAGTCCGGCACCGGGACCCCGGCCTCGCGCAGCCGGGCATGGGCGAGCCGCTTGTCGAACAGCACGGCCAGCTCGGCGGGGTCGTCGACGAGGACCGCCCCGGCCTCGCCCACGCTCCGCGCGAGCTCCGCCGTGGCCGCCGTGAACGACTCGTACCAGCGGCCCGTGCCCTCGACCCGGGTCGGGTCGTCCGTGCCGCGCAGCAGCCGGTCGACCTCCGGCTCCTCGCCGGGCGACTCGAGCCGGACCGTCTCGCCCGGGTGGAACCGTGCCCCGCCCCGCAGGGCGTCGAGCCAGGGCTCGACCCGCACGTCGGGCAGCCCGGCGGCCCGCACCGCGTCGCGGAAGAACGCGACCCGGCGGTTGGCCGGGTTGCCGACGACGACGAGGCGGGGCTGCGCGAGGGGCGGGGAGTGCGTCATTCGGCGACCGCGACGTACCGGTGGACCTCGCCGTCGCCGTCGTCCTCCGGATCCTGCGCGTCGTCGACGTCGACGGTCACGCCGTGCGGGGTGAGGGCGTCGACGATCCGCTCGCTCATCTTCTCCGACAGATAGTGGTGGAAGAGGTCGAGGTGGGTGAGGTGGGTCAACGGCTGCCCCGCGAGCAGCGCCTCGGCCCCCTCGTCGGTGAGCGTGCCCATCGACAGGTCGAGACGGTCGAGCCGGGCGACCACCGGGGCGCTCGCCACGGCGGCGGCGATCTCGTCCTGGATGACGCTGTTGCGCAGCCCGAGATGGCGCAGGGCCGGGAGGCGGGTGCCGGCGAACAGCGGCTCGAGGTCGGCGACCGTGGAGTCACCGCCGTACTCGTCCGTGCCGAGCCACAGGTCCAGCTTCTCCAGCGCGGGCAGGTCGCTCCCGGCGATGCCGCGCACGACCTCGGCACCGAGACCGCCCGACTCCACCACGAGCGTGCGCAGTCCGGAGTGCCGGACCGCCGGGAAGGCGAGCTCCGAACCGCCGCGCACCCCGAACTCCCGCAGGGCGGGGTAGGCCGCGAGCAGCGGCGTCACATCGGACTGCTGGATCCAGCTGATCTCGCAGTCCTCGAAGCCCATGTCACCGAGGAAGAGCGCCTCAAGACCGGGCAGCCGGTCCTTGGCCGCGACAAGGGCGGCGACGATGGCCGCGGACGAGGTCTCGTACGCCTCGTCCCAGCCGCCGACGATCAGCGCGCGGACCCGCTCCGTGTCGACGTCCGCGAGGAAGCGGGCGAAGAACTGCTCCCACTGCTCGTCGTCGGAGTCGCAGTACGTGGGGCCGGAGACGCGCCAGGCCGCGGAAGCGGCGTCCGGCAGTTCGACGACGGTGTCACGATCCGGGAAGTGGAACACGGGCAGGCCGTGGAACTCCTGCAGATATCCCGAAATGGTCATGAGTGCTCCAGACACCGGACGGCGTTGATCGGCTGACGCGAGCAGTTGTACCAAGCGGCACCGACAACTCCGCGCCGGGGGCGGTCGGGGGGCCGTCGTCGGTCGGCACCCCCGACGTCGAACGGGTGGTCGGCACGCGGCGTGTTCACCCCGGAGGGGTGTCAGGACGGGGTCCCGGGGTCGGTGTACCGCAGCAGGGCGCCCACGCCCTCGCGCAGAGTCAGCTCGCTCTCGGGCACGGCGACCAGCTCGGCGCCGGTGCCGACGAGGGCCCGGACGAGGGCCTCGTCGGCGCGTTCCTCGCGCGGGGCCCGTACGCCGAACGAAGACAACTCCGCTTCTGTCAGAGCGAGTTGGGTGGGATGAGGGCCCACCCAGAGCCGCGGTGAGGCCCCGGGCGGCCGGTTCAGGAGCAACGCCGCGACCTGGCCGCGTTGCAGGGCGGCGACGGTGGCGGCCAGCCCCTCCGTCGTGGGCCCGCCGGCGGCGCGCCGACCGATGAAGACCTGCACCAGTTCCCAGTCGTGCGCGGCCATGTGGCCGCGGAAGACGGCGTCGAGCTGAGGCTCCAACAGGGCACGTCCGGTGTCGGTGGGGGTCCGGCCGCCCACGCGAACGACCTTGTCCCGCAGGGAGCGCGGCAGACGGCGGACCAGCACGTTGCCCGCCCACTCGTCCCCGCCGACGACGACGGCGTCGGCATGGGCGTGCCGCGCCTGCTCGTCCAGCCGGTGGCCGAGACGGAGGGAGGTGCGGTGCCAGGTCGCCACCGGGACCCTGCGGTGCAGCCGCTCACCCGGAGTCACGGTGGAGGTGGGCCAGGTGCCGGTCTCCGCCTCCAGCGTCACCCAGCCGTGCGTCTCGGCCGTCGGAAGGCCGCGGTAGTGGACGACCACAGCCATGTAGGGGATCTCCGGAACATGCTGGGTGACCAGGGGCATCGCGTCCGGCAGTGTGCTGTAGCGCGCGGAATCGCGCTCGGGCGGCCTCGGCAGCTCCCCGTCCAGGACGAGCGTGCCGTGGGCGGCGAAGACTGCCTGCCCGTGCACCCCCGGCACCTCCGCGTCGGTACCGACCGCCTCCTCCAGTACGTTCAGCAGTGTCCTGTCCGCGCCCTGACGGGACAGGCTGTCGCGCAATCGCTGCCAGCGCAGCGCGATCGCCCGCTCGGGATGCTCGGCGTCTCGGGAGGTGTCCAGGTACACGGAGGCGTACGGGCCCGGCTCTGCGTAGAGGGGCTCAAGGAAAGACAGCCTCATCGCCGCTCCTCGTCGATGGTCTCCCTACGTTCGATGATGCACCGGCCGCCTCGGGGGCCGTACGCGCGCGTGGCGCCCTTTCCCGCTCCGAGCCGCCGCTAGGGCAAAGGCCGAGCGGACGGCGCCCCGGCGCCGTCCAGGGAGGGGAGGCCGAGCTCGCGGGCCAGCGCGGCGTCGGCCCACTCCAGCATGGCGGCGCGCGAGAGCGACCCGGCGTACGAGGTCATCTGCACCGCGAGCCCGTCCAGGAAGGCCGTCAGCCGCCAGGCCGCCACGGCCGGGTCCGGACAGGGGAACTCGCCGGCCGCCGCACCCTCGGCGATCACCTGTGTCAGGGCGGCCTTCCACTGCTGGTCCAGCGCCCCGGCGACCTCGCGCAGCGCGGGTTCCCGCAGGCAGGCCGCCCAGCCCTCGATCCACAGCCGCCAACCCTTGGCCTGCCCCGTCGGCGCGTACCAGCGGACGGCCGCGCGCAGCCGGCGCAGGGCGGTGGTACGCCGCCCGAGGAGGCGGCGAAGATGCGCGAGGTCGGCCTCGGCGGCGTAGGCGAAGGCCGCGGCGACGAGCTTCTCCTTGGTCGAGAAGTGGTAGAGCACCAGTGCGTTGCTGACGCCGAGCGCGGAGGCCACGTCGGCGATCCTGACGGCCGCCACGCCCCGTTCCTCGATCTGTTCGACGGCGGCCCGGAGCAGTTCCTCCTGCCGTTCGGCCACGCTCAACCGCACTCTTGCCACGTCGGTCAGCCTACACAGCACATGACGCGGGCATGATCGTTTACAGGGGGCGTGGCGCCGCCGCGATCAGGGCCGGCGCTGTCAGCACCAGCGCGTCGGTACCGGCGCCGTCAGTACCAGCCGTACCGCTCGGCGATCTCCGGCAGCCGCTCCTCCACCAGCGCGTGCGCCGCCGCACGGGGCGTACTCCCGTCCGCCTCCGCCCGGTCCAGCATCCGGCCCACCAGGGACCGCATGGCCCGCCGGGTGAACCCGAAGGCCTCGTCCGCGTCCGCCCCGATGTCGCCGAAGAGCGTCCACCACCACCAGGCGTTGGTGCCCGAATTGACGACGACGTCCGGGAGCACCACGACCCCGCGCGCGGCGAGCAGCACCTCCGCCTCGGGGAGGACCGGCATGTTGGCCGCTTCCACGACCCACCGGGCGCGGATCAGCCCCTGTGTCTCGGCGTCGATCGCGTACGAGACGGCCGCCGGGACCAGGACCTCCGCGTCGACCGACAGCCAGGCGTCGCCGGACTCCTCCCGGTCCGCGGGCCGCAGCGCCGAGCGGTCCACCGTCCCGTGCGCGTCGCGCGCCGCGAGCAGCGCCTCGACATCGAGCCCCTCGGGGTTGACGATCGTGCCCTTCACATCGGCGACCGCCACCACGACGAGTCCGGCCCGCTCCAGGAAGCGGGCGGTGGCCCCGCCCATGGTTCCCAACCCCTGGATCGAGACCCGCGTGCCCGCGTACGGCCGCTCGGCACGGTCCAGGGCCACGAGGACCGACTCGGCGACGCCGCAGCCGCCCACGAGCTCGTCGAGCCCGATTCCGTCCACGTCGACCTCGAAGGCGTCGGCGAGCCGCTGCCGGGCCGCCGCCTCGTCCTCCAGGAGGGGGTACACCGCCTGGATCGAGGAGACGAGCCCCGCCTCCGCCGCCGCCCGGTCGATCAGGTCCTGCGTCAGACCCAGATCCTCGCCCGTGGTCCAGAAGCGCTCGATGTACGGCCGCATCGCCCGGAGGTACCGCACCAGTACGCCGTACGCCTCGGGGGAGCGGGGGTCGCAGTCGATGCCGCCCTTGGCGCCGCCCAGCGGGACGTACCGGCTGGTCGGGTCGTAGTGCAGGGCCTCCTTCATGGTCATGCCCCTGGCGAGTCCGGCGACCTCCTCGGCCGTGCACCCCTCGCGCATCCGCAGCCCGCCGCTGGCCACGCCGCGCACCAGCCGGTCGACGACCAGATGGCCGCGGCGGCCGGTCACGTGATCGGTCCAGCCGATGGACAGCAGGGGTGCGGGGCTCATGGGAATACTCCGGAGTTCGGCCAGCGTTACTGAACGGCGATTCAGTATCACCCATTGGCCCGGCCGTAAGCGGCGCGGGTTGCCCATAATGGAACGACACCGACCATCAGGAGGCCTCGTGACCGGCACCGGCTCCGACCACTCGCTGCGGGCCCGCCTGCGCGCCCTGCGGCCCGAGGCCTTCGGCGCCGACCCGGCCGGGGAGCGCTGGGAGCGCATCCGGCGCTCGCCGAACTTCGCGGACGGGGTCTTCCAGAACCCGGTGGCCGCCCGGACCCGGCCCTCCGGTTCCACCGTCGAGTTCGCCAAGATCTACTTCCAGAAGGAAGCGCGGGCGCGCCGCGCCCCCATCGGCACGATCCCCGTGCACCCCACCACCCTGGCCGACCTCGCCAAGCCCCCGGCCTCGGGGCTCCGCCTCACCTGGATGGGGCACTCCAGCGTCCTCGCCGAGATCGACGGCCGGCGGGTGCTCTTCGACCCGGTCTGGGGCGACCGCTGCTCGCCCTACAGCTTCGCCGGACCGAAGCGGCTGCACCCCGTGCCGCTGCCGCTCGCGGCGCTCGGCCCTGTCGACGTCGTCGTGATCTCCCACGATCACTACGACCACCTCGATCTGCCCACGATCAAGGCCCTGGCCTCCACGGACACGGTCTTCGCGGTCCCGCTGGGCGTCGGAGCCCATCTGGAGCGCTGGGGCGTGTCTCCGTCGCGTCTGCGCGAGCTCGACTGGAACGAGTCCACCGAGATCGGCGAGCTCCGGCTCACCGCGACCCCCGCGCGCCACTTCTGCGGCCGGGGTCTGCGCAACACCCAGCACACCCTCTGGGCGTCCTGGGTCGTCTCGGGCCCCGACCACCGGATCTTCCACAGCGGTGACACGGGCTACTTCCCGGGCTTCTCCGAGATCGGTGCCGTACACGGCCCCTTCGACGCGACCATGATCCAGATCGGGGCGTACTCCACCGAGTACTGGCCCGACATCCACATGACGCCCGCCGAGGGCGTGCAGGCGCATCTCGACCTCCAGGGCGGCCGTCCGCACGGCGTGCTGCTGCCGATCCACTGGGGCACCTTCAACCTGGCCCTGCACGCCTGGGCGGAGCCCGGCGAGTGGACGAGCGACGCCGGTGCGGAGGCCGGACAGGCCGTCGCGTCCCCCCGCCCGGGCGAGCCCTTCGAGCCTTCCGGAAAGCTCCCCGCCGACCCGTGGTGGCGAGGCATCTCCGTCCCGATCGCCCGCCCCTGGCGCCGCCCCAAGGGACAGGCTCCGGCCGCGGAGGCCCGCGGAGACCTGGACCTCGCGGGCGAGCGCTGACCCAGGGCGCGCACAAGCCCGACGAACGCCCACGGCTACCGGACTCGGACCGGCTCCGACCCCCGGCAAGGTCCGGGCCGGCCCGGACCGGACCGAGCCCGACCGTCCCCGTCCCCGCCCGGCCGTCGACCGGGCACGACCGGCCCGCACCCGGCCGGTCCGGACCTTGTGGTCCCGGACCACGACCGGCCGGCCCTGATCGGGCCCCGCCGGTCCACGCCGGCCGGGACCCGATCCCCACCAGCCAGAACCGGCCCCCACCGGCCCGGACAGGCCCGCACCCGCCCGGCCCGCGCCCCGGCCGACCGGGACCGATCCCCGTCGGCCCGCACCGCGCCCGACGGGCCGGACCGTAGGACCGTCACTCCTGCCTACGGCGGCGAGCCGCCCCGTCCGGTTCCGTGAGTCGACGCCACCCGGCCCGCGCCGGGACAGAACCCCACCAGGGCACCCAGACCCTCCCCCGGGAACACGAACCACCTCGTTGCGCGCATGCCGCACCGCGCAACCCGATGGCAATTCCCCGTCATTCCGTACAAGTTCGTGAACTCCCCGCGCTGCGTGCCCCGCTTGGCCGTGAACTCTCCATGCCGCCCGGCCTGCGCATTCCGCTTACGCTCGTCGAACCTGCCCAATGCCCACCGGGTACCCCCCTGTTGACGATCGGTCACCTGTTCGTTGCCCGGTGATACGATCATCGCGCTTGCGGGGCGGGGGATGGGCGAAGACGACATCTCCGACCGCGGTGGCCATCCGCGCAATGACCGGCACGGACGGGTCCCGCCGGTCCACCCGCATTGACGGAATTCAGCAGCTGGCCGTCAGTCGCCTGAAGAGAGTCTTATGACGCATTACGCACAGAACCCAGTGCTCTGGGTCCTTCTCGTCGCCGTCATCGGCGCAGTCGCCGTCATTGTCCGCCAGCGCAGGGGGACAAGGGCTCTGCGGGGTGAGATCGAAGAGATCAAGGCCCATTACACCGAGCTGGAGATCAGCTTCTCGAAATCCGTCGAGGTCGAGAAGGAACGTGCCCAGGACGCCACCAAGTCGGTCCTCAAGTCCGCGATGCGGACCCTGCAGGGCCTTGCCGCCGAGCAGCAGTCGGTCATCTCCGGACTGCAGAACAAGTACGGCGAGTCCGTGATTCTCCAGGACCTCCTGGAGATCGACCACACGAACTCGCAGTTCGGCCGGCGTGCTCAGTCCATCGCGGTGTTGTGCGACGGCTGGCTCGGGCGACAGCGTGACGTCGCCTCGGTCTACGACGTGGTCCGCAGCGCCCAGGGCAGGATCCGTCACTTCCGCCGCGTGGAGATCCTTTCGCAGGTCGACTTCGCGATCACCAGTCGCTCCGTCGAACCGGTGGCGCTGGCTCTCGCCGAGCTGCTCGACAACGCCACCAGCTACTCCAGCCCGGACACCGTGGTCGAGATCAACATCCGTACCGTGCCCAAGGGCATCTGCATCGTCGTCGACGACGCCGGTGTCGGTATGAACGACGAGGAGCGGGCCAGGGCCGCGAAACTCCTCTCGAGCGAGCGCGTCTCCGGTGTCTCGGGGCTCGGCAGCCCCCCGCAGTTCGGATTCGCGGTGATCGGTGTGCTCTGCGAGCGCTTCGGCTTCGAGGTGTCCGTGGACTCCAGCTCTCCGTACGGAGGTGTCCGCGCCGTTCTCCTCCTGCCGCACGAGCTGCTCACCAACATGCCGGAGAAGAAGGCACCGACGCCCTCCGTCCCCGCGGTCTCCGCGACGGACCCGAGCGGCCCCGAAGCCGCCGTGGCCGGCTCCTCGACCGCCGACGGACTGCCGAAGCGCCGCCGCAAGCGGCCGATGGCCATCGTCCCGGGCAGCACGACCGCACCCGCGGCGACGCGCTCCGGTGCCGAGACCGCGGCGATCATGGGGGCCTTCCAGCGAGGCACGCAATCCGGCCGGGCCACACGCCCGGACTCCGCGGATCGAACCAGCAGCACACGTGATGCGAGCAGCGAAGGGCATGAGATCTCGTGAACGACGATCTGTCATGGATGCTTGACAGCGCCTTGGAGATACCCGGGGCGCTGCACGCGGTCCTCGTCTCCGCCGACGGTCTGCTGATGGCCCGGACGAAGGACTTCGACAAGGACAACGCGGACACCGTCGCCGCCGCGATGAGCGGCGTGCAGTCGCTCAGCCGCTCGCTCGGGTTCTTCGTCGACGGCGGCCAGCTGCGGTGGCGACAGACGCTGGTCGAGTTCGACGGGGGCTGGGTCTTCCTCATCTCCGCCGGGGAGGGCGCGTACCTCGGTGTCTCGGCCTCGCCGGACGTCGACATGCAGGACATCACCTTCCGGATGCAGCAGCTCGTCGGCCAGTTGGGCAAGGCCCTGACGACACCGCCGCGCGAGAACCTCGGCGTCCGCTCATGAGCGGCTTCGGAGAGCTGGAGCCCGAGGCCGCGGAATTAGTGCGTCCGTACGTCATCACCAAGGGACGCGGCCTGCCCGACGAGCAGCAGCTGTCCCTGATCACCCTGGTCACCGCGGCAGGCGACGAGGAGCAGCGTCCGACGCGGCTGTCTCCCGAGGAGCAGGGCCTGTTGGACCTGTGCACCGCCGGCTATCTCTCGGTCGCCGAGATCGCGGGGCACACGCGGCTGCCCATGGGTGTGGTGAAGATCCTTCTCTCCGCGCTCACCGAGGGCGGCTACCTCATCACCCGCCCGCCCGTGCAGCGTGCCGCGCTCGCGGACCGAGACATCCTCGAGGAGGTGCTGAATGGACTACGCACCAAGTTTGGGTGAGCAGGCGTACGTCCGCGGCGGAGCGACGCAGATCGCGGTGAAGATCCTCGTCGTCGGTCACTTCGCCGTCGGCAAGACCACCTTCATCGGTGCGATCTCGGAGATCCCTCCGCTGTCCACCGAGGAGACGATGACGCGCGCGGGCGAGTCGTTCGACGACCTCAAGGGCGTCCGGAGCAAGACCACCACCACGGTGGCCATGGACTTCGGCCGACTGACCATCAGCGACCGTGTCGTGCTGTATCTCTTCGGAACGCCCGGCCAGCAGCGTTTCGTGCAGATGTGGGAGGACATGGCGCGCGGCGCGCTCGGAGCGCTGGTGCTGGTCGACCCCGAGCGGCTGGCGGACTCCTTCGCCGTGATCGACCTGATCGAGCAGTACGGTCTCGACTACGCGATCGCAGTCAACCGATTCGACGGCACGGCGGATCGAGAGGTACGGGCGCTGCGCGAAGCGCTCGACCTGCTCGACGACACCCCGGTCGTCACCTGCGACGCGCGCGACGAGCAGTCGTCCGCCGACGCGCTGATCACACTCGTCCGGCATCTGCTGGACCGCGCTCACTAGGAAGCAGACATGGACGCTCAACCCACGGCCGCCCCCGTCCCCCCGCCGGGGTGCCCCGCCCACAGCGTCGGCGGCCGGGTGCCGCTGTACGGGCCGGAGTTCGCGGCCGATCCGCAGGCGTACTACTCCTATCTGCGGCACTTCGGCCCGACCGCACCCGTGGAGCTCGCTCCGGGGGTGGAGGCCACGCTCGTCACCGATTACGCGACGGCGCTCCAACTGCTGCAGGACTCCGGCTCCTTCCGCAAGGACGCACGCCGCTGGCGGGACCTCGCCGAAGGGCTGATCAGCCCGGACAACCCGGTCGTGCCCGCGCTGGCGTACCGGCCCAACAGCATGTTCAGCGACGGGGCCGAGCACCTGCGGCTGCGCCAGGCGATCACGGACAGCATGGCCCGCGTCGACGCGCGCAAGCTGACCCGGACCATCGAGCAGGTCTCCGAGTACCTCATCTCGCAGTTCGGCGCGCGTGGCTCCGCCGACCTGCTCGGTGACTACGCCAGGCAGCTGCCGCTGTTCGTGTTCAACGAACTCTTCGGCTGCCCCGCCGACATCGGTGACCGGGTGCTGTTCGGCATCACCGGCATGTTCGACGGCATCAACGCCGAACGGGCGGTCGAGGTCCTGTTCGGCGCCGTCGGTGAGCTGGTGGCGCTCAAGCGTGCCAGGCCTGGCGAGGACGTCACCTCGTGGCTGATGCAGCATCAGGCGAAGCTGACCGACGAGGAGATGATCCATCAGGTCGCCCTGCTCCTGGGTGCCGGCACCGACCCCCTGGGCAACCTCATCGGCAACACCCTTCACCGGCTGCTCACTCACGACCGGTACGCCGACGGCGGCGGCCTGATCGACGAGGCCCTCGACGACACCCTGTGGGACAACCCGCCGATGGCCAACTACGCGGCTCACTACCCGGCGGCCGACATGGAGTTCGCCGGTCACAAGTTCCGGGCGGGCGATCTCGTGATGGTCAGTTTCGCGGCCGCCAACTCGGGGCCGAAGCTGTCCGCCGCACGCCAGGCCGGCAGCAACCGGTCCCACCTGGCATGGAGCGCGGGCCCCCACGCCTGCCCGTCCAAGGAGCCTGCCCGGCAGATCACCGTCACCGCCATCGAGAGCCTGCTCAACCAGCTCCCCGACGTCGAACTGTCCGTGCCGGAGGACAGCCTCGTCTGGCGCCCTGGCCCGTTCAACCGGGGACTCACCACGCTGCCCGCGCGGTTCACCGCGGTCGAGACCGTGCGCCGGACCGGCGCGCAGGCACGTCCGGAGGCGTCCGCGCAACCGCAGCCGCCCGAGGCGGGCCGCAAGCGCGAACGCGGGGGAATGTGGAGCCAGTTCCTCAACTGGCTGGCGAAGTGACAGACGCAACTCCCCCTGGCTTTCCCGCCACCGCATGAACGATCAGCCATGGGGGTAGTGAGCACCGCGTTGTTCTGGCGTGCTTACGAGGCTAAGGAGGTGTCGTGGAGCACATATCCACCGACGCCGGTTTCATGCGAGGTCCCCTCGACTTCGGCCCCCTCGATACCCGCCCATCCGGGCGGGTATCTTCTTGGGTGCTCAGGCGCAATACGGAGACGCTCGGCGGTCACGCGGCGAGACAGGTCCTGCGGCTGTGCGAGGCCGTGGGGTTGAGCGGGGCCGACTCCACGGAGTACGCCCGGACGCTGCTCACCGTGCTGGGCCCCGCCGCCGAGCGGCCGCTCGACCTGCCGCCCGAGCAGTCCTTCCTCTCCGACGACCACACGCCGGTGGAGTTCTCGCTCGCTTTCGTCCCGGACGCGGACCCGACGCTGCGGGTGCTGCTGGAGCCTGGGTACGGCGCCGGCAGCCTGGCGGAGAACGGGCGCGTCGGACTGCGGGTGGTCCGTGAGATGGCGCGGCGATGGGGATTCGACACCAGGCGGCTGGACGAGCTCGAGGACCTGTTCTTCCCTCCCGAGCCCGAAGGTCCGCTGGCGCTCTGGTGCGCGCTGGAGCTGGTCCCCGGCGGGGTCCCCAGGGCCAAGGTGTATCTGAACCCCGCGGCGTCCGGGCAGGAACGTTCCGCCGACACGGTGCGTGAGGCGCTGCGCCGGCTCGGCCACCGCCGGGCGTTCGCGGCGCTGCCCGAGGGCGATCGCCATCTGTTCTTCGCCCTGGATCTGGGCGACTGGGAAGAACCCCGGGTGAAGGTCTACCTCGTGCACCAGGACTTGTCGGCAGCGGACGCGGCCGGACTGTCCCGCGTGGACGGCGGCCCGCGACGGAAGGAGATCAAGCGGTTCTTCCGCACGGCGGCAGGACACGACATCGACGTCGACGGCTTCGATCACCCGGATGTGCCACTCGACCGCAGGCCGGGCCTGAGCTGCCACGCCTTCACCGAGAGCCGGACCGGCCTGCCGAGCGGGTTCACCCTGCACATCCCGGTCCGCGACTACGCCCGCCACGACGGTGAGGCCCTCGACCGGGCGGTGGCCGTGCTCCGCCGCCACGGCATGGACCCGGCTCCGCTCGTCCGGGCACTGTCCGCCGTCACTTCGCGCCGGCTTCAGGACGGCGTGGGGCTCATCGCGTACCTGGGCCTCGTCCATCAGCAGGGCCGGGCGCCGCGGATGAACGCGTACATCTCCTCGGAGGCGTACGAGGTGAGGCCGCCGGCCACCGTGGCCGTACCGGCTCCCCGGCCGGAAGCCGTCCACTCATGAGGTTCCTCGCCCGGGGTCAGGCGTCCTGCAACTCGCGCAGCTCCCGCAGGTAGGGGCCGACGTCCACCTGGATCGAGGAACCCTCGGACCGCCCGTAGCGCTCCTCGATACCACTCAGGTACGTGCTGATCTCCTTGCGCATGACATCCGCGGACGGCAGGGCGACGTCGCCGTCGACGATCCGCGCCACCCACTGGGCCTGGGCCTCCACGAGGCGCGTGATCGAGCCCACGGGACGTATCAGACCGACGAAGTGCAGGCCGGGCCGGTCGGGGGCGACCACCCGCTTGTACAGCTCGACGGCGCCCTGCCGGGGATCCGCAGGGCATCCGGCGGGAAGGAAGGGGAAGGCCATACGGAAGCCGGTGCAGTAGACGATCGCGTCCGCCTCCACCGTGGTTCCGTCGGTGAAGGTCACGGTGCTGCCGTCCAGGGAAGCGATCGCGGGCCTCGGGATCACCCCGCCGTGCCGTATTCGGCTGAGGATCTCGTCCGAGATGGTCACGGCCGAGGAGAAGACGGGGTGGTCGGGCTCGGGGAGGCCGTAGTCCGACAGCTTGCCCCGCGCCACGAACAGGGCCTGCTCGACGAAGTGCCGCCGCTCGTCGAAGGGCATGTCGTTGAACCACGACGCGTCGGCGATCAGGTCCACGGACATGCCGAAGAGCTGCTTGGGCACGATGTGCAGCCCCCTGCGGACGGAGAGCACGGTCTGCTCGGCGTGCCGGGAGAGGTCCGTGGCGATGTCCACGCCGGACGCCCCCATCCCGACCACGACCACGCGCTGCCCGGCGAAGTCGCTGCCGTCGCCGTAGTCCATCGAGTGGAGAATCGTTCCGGCGAAGGAGCCGGAACCGGGAGGCAGTGAATCCGGCAGCGCCGCCACCGTGTTGTGGCCCGAGGCGACGATCACGTGCTCGAAGCGCCGTTCCGTCACCTCTCCGTGCGCGTCGCGACTGACGACCGTCCAGCCGCCGTCCGCGTCCTGCCGTACGGAGACCACTTCCGTACGCAGCTCGATGCGGGGCAGGAGTCCGGCCCACTCCGCGAAGGCCCGCAGATAGGCGGCGACGTCGCTGTGCCTGGGGTAGAGGGGCAGCTCGTCCGGCATCGGGAAGTCCGAGTAGCCGGTGAGCTGTTTGGCGGTGTTCAGATGCAGCGACGCATAGGCCGGGCCCCGTTCGCCGGCCCCGGGCCGACGCCAGATCCCTCCGACGTCCGGTGACTTCTCCAGGCACGCGAAGTCGATTCCCCTGGCCGCGAGCGCGTGTGCGGTCGCCAGCCCGGACAGGCCCGCGCCGATGACACACACGGTCGCCGCAGTGGGCACGGCATGTGACAGGCCCAAGGAACCCTCCACAGAACACCATCCGTCCTCGCACCGGACGTTGACCGCGACCGGTGCATCAGCCTTCTCCGCGCAGGAGCCCGGGGCCTCACGATACCGATCAAGCTCCCCGCAGGTGGGTGAGGTGGTTCCGGTCGTACGGACAGTCACATCGCCGACGACCGCGTTCGCGCGAACGGAAAGGATGCGAACGCGAATTCGAGGAACGTCGGCCTGGCCGAAAAGTGGCCCATGGATTCGGCCGGGGCGCGTGCCCGCTTCCGATATCGGCTCCCATCTGCGGATTCCGGTCAAGGTTCGTTTCCGCCGAGTTCTTCGGTGTGTACGGTCCTGAACTCTCTTCCGCTCCAGCGTTTCCGGGGGCCCTGTCGGGTTCCGGCCACACATTATCGGCCGGTCGTGCGAAGGGTGATACCAGAGTGCGGCGCTCTACGGGTAAGTTTGCCAACTGCGCACCGCACATGAACGGTTGACGACTACAGTGTGTGCTTGGTGATCATCGGTAGGCTCATCACATCCACGTAGTGCACACCCCCGTAGTGACAGAGAAGTACACCGATTCCTGGGCACGTACCAAGGACACTCATGTCTCAACTTCGCGCACCCGCCGCGCGGTCCGAACGCCGCGAGGGCGGGCGGCACGGCCGGTCAGGCGCCCGTTCCGCTCCCGGCGCGGGGGCTCCCAACCCCGTGCAGAATTCCGTGCCGCCTCCGCCGGAGGCCCGTATACGCTCGCAACTCCTGCGCACCTCCGTGCTTCCGGCCGTCGCCGTGGCACTCGGTGGCGCAGCGGCCGTCATCTTCACCATCCGCTCCACCGGGGCCGGCCCCACCGCCGGCCTCTGGGCCGCGCTGACCGGAGCCGCCGCCCTCACGGTCGCCTCCGTGACCGCGGCCGCGCTCGGTGCGGACCGGGCGGCCAAGTCCGTGCTCGACCGCTGCAACGCCCTGCGCCGCTCCAGCGCCCGCGGCCAGAGCGAGCTGCGTGCGGTCGTCGAGCAGCTGCGTCGTGGCGACGGCCCCCCGTCCCGCCCGGCCGTCCCGCCGGCCGTGGCGTCGGGCGACGAGTTCGACCTGCTCGCCCAGGAGCTGACCCGCTCCCACGAGGCCGCCGTGGCCGCCGTGGTGCAGGCCTCCCGGCTCTCCAGCAGCGTCGGCAACGAGCAGAAGGTCGAGGTCTTCGTCAACCTCGCCCGCCGCCTCCAGTCCCTCGTCCACCGCGAGATCCAGCTCCTGGACGAGCTGGAGAACGAGGTCGAGGACCCCGAGCTGCTCAAGGGCCTGTTCCACGTCGACCACCTGGCGACCCGCATCCGCCGCCACGCGGAGAACCTCGCCGTGCTCGGCGGCGCCATCTCCCGCCGCCAGTGGTCGAATCCGGTCACCATGACCGAGGTCCTGCGCTCCTCCATCGCCGAGGTCGAGCAGTACCCGCGCGTGAAGCTCGTGCCGCCGATCGACGGTACGCTGCGGGGCCATGCCGTGGCCGACGTCATCCACCTGCTCGCCGAACTGGTCGAGAACGCGACGCTGTTCTCCGCCCCGCACACCACGGTGCTGCTGCGCGCCCAGTACGTCACGGCCGGCCTCGCCATCGAGGTCGAGGACCGCGGCCTGGGCATGCCGGTCACCGAGCAGAACAAGATGAACGCCCTGCTCGCAGACCCCGACCAGGTCAACGTCGCCCATCTGCTCCAGGACGGCCGCATCGGCCTCTTCGTCGTCTCCGCGCTCGCCCGCCGCCACGGCATCGCGGTCCGCCTCCAGACGAACATCTACGGTGGCATCCAGGCCGTCCTCGTGCTGCCGCAGGGCCTGCTCGGCGCCGACCCCGAGGGTCTCGCACGGGCCGAGAACCAGCCGGGAGCGATCCCCGCGAGCCGGCCCTCCCACGCGCCGCAGATGCCTCAGCAAGCCGCGGCTCCCTCGGTCCACGCTGCCCCCGCCGCCGCCCCGGTCCCGACCGGGACGCACGGCAACGGAACGCCCGCACCGGCACCCGTACACCCGCAGACGCCCGCGCCCGTCCACGCGTCCGCGCACACTCCCGTACGGACGCCTGCCCACGCGCCGGAGCCCGCGGCCGAACCGCCGCACCGGCCGCTGACGTACACCACCTCCGCACCGGCGATCCCGCTCCGGCAGCCGAACGCGGGCGCGCCCGTCCCGGCCGCCGCCCCGGCGCACGACGGAACTCCCCTCCCCGTACGGGGAGATCACGCCGGGCGTGCCAACCCCGGGACGATCCCCCCGGCCCCGCGCGCGGAAGCGCCCGGCCGACCTCTCCTCCCCAAGCGGCGCGCGCAGGAACACATCGTCCCGCAGTTGCGCGACGAGCCCGCCGCCCGCCCGCCCGAGGAGCACGCCTTGCACGACCCGGGTCTGATGGCCGCCTTCCAGCGCGGTATCGGACTCGCCGAATCCCAGCCCCCAGCCCATGAATCGCTGCGTCCCGGTGACGCGCACAAGGAGTAGATGCACCATGGCGAGCAATGTGCCGAACGGCCATTCCTCGGATCTCGACTGGCTGCTGAGCGGTCTGGTCCAGCGGGTCCCGTACACCCGCAACGCGGTACTGCTCTCCTCCGACGGCCTGGTCAAGTCGGTCCACGGCCTCGACACCGACGCCGCCGACCACATGGCCGCGCTGGCCTCCGGGCTGTACTCGCTCGGCCGCAGCGCCGGCGCCCGGTTCGGCGACGGCGGCGAAGTCCGGCAGGTGGTCGTCGAACTCGACTCCACCCTGCTGTTCGTCACCACCGCGGGCTCCGGCACGTGCCTGGCGGTGCTCGCCGGCCGCGAGGCGGACGCCGCCGTACTGGGCTACGAGATGGCGATGCTGGTCAAGAGCGTACGGCCGTATCTGGTCACCCCCGCCAGACAGGCGGCGGGCGCGGCGCACAGCGCAGGGCAGTGAGCGTGACGTCCTCCCAGGAGGGGCCCTGGCTCGACGACGCGGCAGGCAGGCTGATCCGCCCGTACACCGTGATCGGCGGCAGGACCCAGCCCACCACCGCGCTCGACCTCCTCTCCATGGTGATGGCGACGGGCACCACACCGCAGGCCCACATGGGTCCCGAGCACAGCCTGGCACTCGGGCTCTGCGACGGACCCACCTCGGTGGCCGAGATCGCGGCGCACTTACGGCTCCCCGCGGTCGTCACCAAGGTTCTGCTCTCCGATCTCGTGGACTGCGGGGCGCTGACCGCCCGGGCGCCCCGCTTCCACGCCAACCCAACCGACCGTTCCTTGCTGGAGGCAGTGCTCGATGGCCTACGACAACGGCTCTGAGCGCCACGAGAGTTCTGCGACCGACCCGTTCCCCACCGCGCTCAAGATCCTGGTGGCGGGTGGCTTCGGCGTGGGCAAGACCACCTTCGTGGGCGCGGTCAGCGAGATCGAACCGCTGAGCACCGAAGAGCTGCTGACCCAGGTCAGCGCGGCGACCGACAGCCTGGAGGGCGTGGAGTCCAAGACCACGACCACGGTCGCGATGGACTTCGGGCGCATCACGCTCGACAAGCGGAACGTGCTCTACCTGTTCGGCACTCCGGGCCAGGAACGCTTCTGGTTCATGTGGGACGAGCTCTCCGAGGGTGCGCTCGGGGCGGTCGTCCTCGCCGACACCCGACGCCTGCAGGACTGCTTCTCCGCCGTCGACTTCTTCGAACGGCGCGGCATCGGGTTCGTCGTGGCGGTCAACGAGTTCGACGGCGCGTATCGCTACGAGCCGGACGAGGTACGGGCGGCGCTCGACCTCAAGCCCGAGGTGCCGGTCGTGCTGTGCGACGCCCGGATCTCCAGCGCCGGCATCCGCACCCTCCTCACCCTCGTCCAGCATCTGCTCACCACCATCCCGGCCCCCGTGCCGAGCTACGGAGCACCGTCATGACCTACGATCCGACCGGTCATCTGCTGCTGACCCCCGTCGACCGGGAGGCGCCCGCCCGTGTGCGGCGCCTGCGCGAACTGGGCCTGGGGGAGCGGCCGGAGCCCGCGTTCGACGAGTTCGCCCACCGGCTCGCGGACGTGACCGGTGCCCCGTACTCGATGGTCAACTTCATCGACGAGAACCGGCAGTTCTTCGCCGGGCTGCACACGCCCGCCGGCACCCACTCCGGCAGCGACCTGGGCGCGGCGGCGGCCGGCGGTGACGTCGGCCGGTACATGGCCCGTGACCACGGCTACTGCCCGCACGTCGTGGTGCGCCGCAAGGCGCTCGTCCTGGAGGACGTCTGCGACTACCCGCGGTTCGCGGGGAACCCGGTGGTGGACGAGATCGGCATCCGTTCCTACATGGGCGCGCCGCTGATCGACCGTACGGGCACAGCGCTGGGCACGATCTGTGTCGTCGACACCGACGTACGGCGGTGGGGCCGGGCCGGTCTGGAGACGATCAAGACGCTGGCCGCGGAGCTGGTGGAGCAGATCCACCGCCGCGAGGACGGGCTGATCTGACCCCTCCGTGACCCGTCCGTGCAGGACGCACGGGTGCGCCCCGGGACGGCTTCGCCGCCGTGCCGGGGCGCACTTCTGCGCTCACGCGGTCAGGCGTGTACGGGTTCCAGCTTGAGCAGGTCCGAGAGCCGCTCGGACCAACTGCCCTTGTCCTGGCCGAGGGCGACCTCGGCCAGCCGCAGGAGCTGGATGTCGGAGGTGCCCGCCGGCGCGAAGATGTGGTGCGCGTCGCGGAGGTAGCGCTCGATCGGACGGTCCGTGAAGAGACCGGCGGCCGCGTGGATCTCCATCGCGTCGCGGCCGGAGTCGATCGCCGACTCGACGTTGACCAGCTTCGCGTTCATCAACTCGGCGTCGCAGGACAGCCCCTGATCGAGCAGATGCACCGCGTGGTACGCGGCGAGCCGGGCCGTCATCAGCCGGGACTGCATCTGACCCAGCTTCAGCTTGACCGTGGGCAGATGGTGCAGCGGCTTGCCGTAGCGGATGCGCTCCGCGCAGAACCGGGTGGTCTCCTCGAGGATCGCCTGGTGGATGCCGAGGGAGACAGCCGTGAGGTTGGCCCGGCCGTACAGCACGCTCGACGAGTACGCGACGGAGAGGCCGTCGCCCTCGTCGCCGAGCCTGCTGGACGCCGGGACCCGGCAGTTCTCGAAGACGAGCTCACCGAAGCTGAAACCGTGCAGCCCCATGGCCGGTTGCTGGGGGCCGAGCCGGAAACCCGGGCGGTCGGATTCGACGAGGAAGGCCGTGAGCCCCCTCGATCCGGGGCCGGTCCTGACGACCACCCCGTGCAGATCTCCGACGTGGCTGTTCCCGACGAAGACCTTGCTGCCGTTGAGGACGTAGTCGTCGCCGTCGCGGACCGCGCTCGCCGTCATACCGAGGACATGCCCGCCCGAGTCGGGCTCGGTGACCGCGATGGTCGGCAGGCACTCACCCGCGGCGATGGCCGGGAGCCAGGTCTTGCGCTGGTCGTCACTGCCGAAGTGGAGGATCTTCGCGGTGCCGAGCTGGGAGGCCTGAACCATGGCGCCCATCGCGCCGCTGACCCGGGAGAGTTCTTCGATGATGATGGTCTTGGCCAGGTGACCGGCGCCCATTCCGCCGTACTCCTGGCCGATTGTGGCGCCCAGCCAGCCCTGCTCGCAGATCAGCCGGGACAATTCGTGGTGCACGGTCCGGGAGGCTTCCATCTCGGCTATTCGAGGCCGGACCTCACTCTCCGCGAAGTTCCGGACCGTTTCCCTGAGCTGATGATGAAGTCGACTGCTGAAGTAGCTGTCCATACGAGTCCCTCCCCTGCGAAACGCCTGCTCGCTCGGTTGTTCGAGCAGGTGGTGCATCGGCAGTGGCCCCGTCCCGAACAGGCCGACACTCCATGGTGTTGATCTTTCTTGGGCGGATCAATATCGCCACGGAATTTGTCTGAAACCCGAGTGGTTGACGGTTGAACCTGTCTGTGTTTCGTGCGGACTTGGCCTGTTCGGGCAGGTCTCCGGGGCATTCCCTGTGGGCGCCTTTCTGCCACATGCCAAAGGCAAGAAATCAGTGGGCATATGGCAGCGAGGGGTACTTGGTCGCCCCATACGCCACCTCTTCACCACAGTGGCGGAATGCCGGAAGAATCGTCGATCCCAGCAGGAAGCGGAACCTCGGGGCGGGTGTGATCGAGCCCGTGGGCCGGGGCACGGTATCCGGTCGTGCAGGTGCGCGCGGAGGCATGGGAGCGCGTTACGAGGAGTGACCGGCGCGCGCTCCGGCGCGTGCGCCCAGGGGGTCGTCGAGAGGGGGTCGGTGTCAGTGGTGGGTCGTACCGTCGACGTATGGCCACTGCCGACGATGTACGCAGAATCGCGCTCTCGCTGCCCGGGGCGGTCGAGAAGCTCGCCTGGGGCATGCCCACCTTCCGCGCAGGACCGGGTGGAAAGATCTTCGCCTCGCTGGACGACGACGATCAGGTGATCGGCGTGAAATGCCCCCAGGAGGAGCGCGAGGAGCTCATCGCGTCCGAGCCCGCCAAGTTCTTCATCCGCGAGGGTCACGACGACGGCTACGCCTGGGTACGTGTCCGGATCGGCGCCCTTGACGACGAGCAGGAGCTGCACGCGATCCTCGCCGACTCCTGGCGTCAGGCGGCGCCGCGCAGACTCCTGGAGCAGCACCCGGAGGTGGGGGTGGAGTCGGAGGAGAGCTGAGCGGCGCGCGGGCTCCAGGGGTCACCCGCCCAGGAAGGACGTGATGCGGCCGCGCAGACCGGTCGGGTCGAGGCCCTGGCCGACCAGGTGCTCGTCGATGCTGCCGTACGTGCGCAGCTCCCTCCGGGAGACTCCGAGGCCGAGGACGCGGTGGGGGAGCGCGGCGAGGGCGTCGTTGGCCGCCGCCGTCGACGTACCGGCGAGGTAGGGCTCGACCAGGACGACGTCCGGGCGGGCGCCGTCGACAGCCCGGTGCAGGGCCGGGCCGTCGAAGGGGCGGATCGTGGTGGCGTATAGAACGGTCACGTCGATGCCCTCGGTGGCGGCGAGGACGTTGTCCAGCATGGGCCCGACCGCGACGACCACCCCGTCCCGCCCTTCGCGGACGGTGGCGAAGCCGGGGGAGACGGGGTGCGGGGAGGCGTTGGACTGGAGCGAGAGCCGGACGTAGACGAGCTCGTCGCCCGCGACGGCCCGTCGCAGCAGCGTCTCCGCCTCGTCGGGGTGGCCGGGGACGTGGACCGTCCAGCCGTCGAGGGTGTCGAGCAGCGCCACGTCGCCTGGCGACATGTGCGTGAAGCCGCCCGCGGGCCAGTCGTACGACGCCCCGGCGCTGACCAGGACCCCGCTCACTCCCTGATGCCCGAAGTCCAGCTTCAGCTGCTCGAAGGGGCGCTCGACCAGGAAGCTCGCGAAGGTGTGCATGATCGGGCGCATCCCCGTGAGCGCGAGCCCACCGCCCGCGCCGATCAGCAGCTGCTCCCGGATGCCGACGTTGATCACCCGGTCCGGGTGGCGTCGCTCGGCCTGCTGGAATCCGTCCCGGCTGATCTCGGCGAGGACGAGCGCGAGGCGAGGGTCGTCGTCGAGCAGGCGCCCGGTGGTCGCGATGAAGCGGTCTCGCATGGTGTCCATGGGGGGTCTCCTTGAAGGGGATCAGGCGTTCTTGGGCTCGACGCGGGCGACGACCGCGCGCGGGCGGCCCGGGTGCGGGGCGGTGAAGGCGGCGTACAGCGCCTCGTGATCGCGTCCGTCGACGGTCTCGGCGGACCATCCGGCGGCCGCGAAGCGCGAGGCGATCCCACCGGGCCAGCCGTAGGTCGCGGAGCTGTTGTCGATGACGAGCGTGTGCAGCTGCTCGAGGCCGGCGGGCCCCGCGTAGGCGATGGCCTCGTGGTTGCTGCCCTCGTCGAGCTCGGCGTCCCCGATGAGCACCCACACCCGAGGCTCGGCGAGCCCCTGTGCGCGCAGCCCGAGCGCGCTCCCGACGGCGATCGGCAGCCCGTGCCCCAGGGACCCGCTGCCGATCTCGGCGCCGGGCACGAGCGTCCGGTCGGGGTGGTGCCCGAGCGGCGAGTCGTACGAGCCGAAGCCGGTGAGCAGCTCCTCGGGGAAGAAGCCCTTGGCGGCGAGGACGGCGTAGTACGCCATGGGCCCGTGCCCCTTCGACAGCAGGAAGCGGTCGCGCCCCGGATCCGCGACGGTCTCGGGCGACACGCGGAGCACCCGGTCGTACAGGACCCAGAGGGCGTCGAGGGTGGACGTGGCGGCGGGGGAGTGCTTCTCGTCGCCGGTCATCAGCGCCATGAGGGCGTGCAGCCGGTCGATGTCGGTGATCGTCATGCCACTCACCGTGCAACCTCAAGCGAGGTCGAGGTCAAGCGCGCAAAGGGGTTCGTGACCACGCGGGGAAGTGCGGTATTGTTCTCATGCGCGTTCGGCCGGGGGGAAATCCCAGGTCAGACGGGCATCGGGACGTGGCGCAGCTTGGTAGCGCACTTGACTGGGGGTCAAGGGGTCGCAGGTTCAAATCCTGTCGTCCCGACTTTTCGAAGTCGCAGATCAAGGGGCCGTTTCAGAGCAATCTGAAACGGCCCCTTGATCGTTTTCGGTGATCGGTCGAGGGTCAACTCGGTCCGGCCGGTTCGGCCGGCGACCGCGATCGCCGGTGGCGGGACAGCTGCCCGGAGCCTGGTCGGGCCGGCGCGGCCGATCGAGGTGTACCGCGCCGATCGGGCCACCTCCGTGCCGGGCCTACGGCGCGTCCGTGCCCGCTGGTGCGTCGGCGCCCGCGGTCAGCCAGGTGCCGATTCCCGGGAGCGCGTCCGGTCCGCTGTCGCCCTCCACCGACGCGACGAGATCGGCGATGGTGGTCCCCGCGAGCGAAGCCCTCCACGCGGCTTCCGCGGCTCCCATCGCCCGGGCGATGGCGCAGGGCCTCGTGCACTTCTCCGGTGGGGTCGCCATCGGTCCGCGTCGGCGGATCTCGGTGCAGACGAACGCCGGATCGGGCCCGTCGACGGCCTGCACGACATCGAGCAGCGTGATCTCGGCGGCCTGCCTGGTCAGCACGTATCCGCCGGTCTTGCCCTGGACGGACCGCACCAGCCCCGCCCGCGACAGTGCCTGCATCTGCTTGGCGAGGTAACTCGGCGAGACGTCGTGCAGCTCCGCCAGCCGGGCCGCCGGGACCGGCCGGCTCGCTGCCGTCAGGACCACGCAGCAGTGGAGCGCCCACTCCACGCCACCGGACAGTTTCATGTCGCCTCCCCGTTTGACTCGGATACAGGCTATCCGAGTATTATCTCGGACATCGGGTATCCGAGTTTGCGTCCCGGGGCCGTGACGGCCCACGAAGGAAGGCACACCATGAAGATCACCGTCATCGGCGGCACCGGCCTCATCGGCTCGCAGGTCGTGGCCATGCTCCAGAAGGCCGGCCACGACGTGGTCCCGGCATCCCCGTCCACGGGGGTCGACCTGCTCACCGGCGCCGGTCTGGACGAGGCGCTCGCCGGCGCCCACACGGTCGTCAACGTGACCAACTCCCCGACCTTCGACGACCGCTCCGCCGACTTCTTCCGCACCACCGTCGGCACCCTGCTCCGTGCGGGCGAACGGGCCGGAGTCCGCCACCAGGTCGCCCTCTCGATCGTCGGCGTGGACGAGGTCCCCGAACTGGACTACTACCGCGCGAAGGTGCTCCAGGAGGACCTGCTCCGCGACGGAACCACCCCCTACTCGATCGTCCGCGCCACCCAGTTCTTCGAGTTCATGGACGCCGTCATCTCCTGGACCTCCGCCGACGACGTCGTCCGCCTCCCCGCCACCCCGCTGCAGCCCATCGCGTCGGCGGACGTGGCCGCGGCCCTCGCCGACGTCGCCACCGCGGCGCCGCTCGACGGGACGCTCGACGTCGCAGGACCCGACGTCCTCGCACTGGACGAGATCGGTCGGATCACCCTGGCCGCACGTGGTGACGGCCGCCGCGTCGTCACCGACGACCGGGCGGGCATGTTCGCCGCCGTCCATGGTGATGTCCTGACCGCCGGCCCCGGTGCCCGCCGGGCGCCCACCCACTACCGCGACTGGCTGAGCAGCACCCTCGCCGGCTGATCGGGGTCGGCACCTGGCGCGGGACGGAACGTCGGCAGGCCGACTCCGTCCCGCATTTCTCCGGCGTCGCCCGCCCGGCCCGCCGCTGGTGGCCGTGGTGTGAACGAGGCGGCATCATCGGGGAGGACGCGACCGTCGTCCGTCGATGCCGACCTCCCGCCGCTCGGGCCGAGCCCGGAGGCGGAACGAAGGAGTGCTGCACCATGCGCATCCTCATGGTGGGGGCCGGAGGCGTGGGCACCGCGATCACCAGGATCGCGGCCCGCCGTTCCTTCTTCGCGCACATGGTCGTCGCCGACTACGACCCGGCGCGGGCGGAGTCGGCCGTCGCCGCCCTCGGGGCGGACGAGTCGAGATTCACCGCGGCGCGGCTCGATGCCTCGGACCCGGCCGCGGTGCGGGCGGCCCTCGTCGAGCACCGTTGCGACGTCCTGCTCAACGCCACCGATCCCCGGTTCGTCATGCCCCTCTTCGAGGCCGCGCTCGCCGAGCGCGCCCACTACCTCGACATGGCCATGTCCCTGTCCCGGCCGCACCCGTCGCGCCCGTACGAGGAGTGCGGCGTGAAGTTGGGCGACGAGCAGTTCGCCCGGACGGCCGAGTGGGAGGCGGCGGACCGGCTCGCTCTCGTGGGCATGGGCGTGGAACCGGGGCTCGCGGACGTCTTCGCCCGCTACGCCTCCGACGCGCTCTTCGACGACATCGAGGAGATCGGCATCCGCGACGGCGCCGATCTGGTCGTCGACGGATACGACTTCGCCCCGTCCTTCAGTATCTGGACGACGATCGAGGAGTGCCTGAACCCGCCCGTCGTCTACGAGGAGGGGCGCGGCTGGTTCACCACGGCGCCCTTCAGCGAGCCGGAGGTCTTCGACTTCCCCGAGGGCATCGGGCCGGTGGAGTGCGTGAACGTCGAACACGAAGAGGTGCTCCTGGTCCCCCGGTGGCTGAAGGCCCGACGAGTCACCTTCAAGTACGGACTCGGCGACGAGTTCATCGGCGTCCTGCGCACCCTCCACAAGCTCGGGCTCGACCGTACGGATCCGGTGAGCGTGGAGGGAACCGCGGGCAGGGTCGAGGTCTCGCCGCGGAACGTCGTCGCCGCCTGTCTGCCCGACCCGGCGACCCTCGGCGACCGGATGCACGGCAAGACGTGCGCGGGCACCTGGGTGAAGGGGACCAAGGACGGCCGGCCCCGGGAGGTGTACCTGTACCACGTGGTCGACAACCAGTGGTCGATGCGCGAGTACGGTTCCCAGGCCGTCGTGTGGCAGACCGCGATCAACCCCGTGATCGCTCTCGAGCTCGTCGCGAACGGGGCCTGGCAGGGCCGTGGCGTGCTCGGCCCCGAGGCGATGCCGCCACAACCCTTCCTCGACCTGCTCACGGAGTACCAGGCGCCATGGGGCATGCGCGAGCAGTGAGGCGCCCGGCGATACCGGCCGCCACTTCCTGCACATGCAGGAGGGGTCGAGCCTCCCTACGATGAAGGCGTAGGTCCCGCTGTTCTGTCTGGCGCGTCGGGAGCGAGGGAACATGACCGCCGAGGATGCCGCGCCCGCCGGGCGACAAGTGGGTCTGAAGCCCAACGCGATCGGATTCGTCGATGCGCTCGTCATCGGGCTCAACTCGACATCCCCCGCGTACTCGCTCGCAGCCGTCATCGGCCCGATCGTCGCCCTGGTCGGTATCTACGCGCCGGGCGTGATGTTCGCGTCCTTCGTGCCGATGCTGCTGATCGCATCGGCGTTCTACTACCTGAACAAGGTCGACCAGGACTGCGGTACGACCTTCTCCTGGGTCACGCGTGCCATGGGCCCCTGGGCCGGCTGGCTCGGCGGCTGGGCCATCGCGATGACCGGAGTCCTCGTCGTCGGCTCGCTCGCCGACGTGGCCGTGAGCTTCGCCCTGCTCGCCTTCGGCCTCGACAGCTGGGTGGACAACACCTTCGTACGCCAACTGCTCACCGTGCTGCTCATCCTGGTGATGACGGCCGTGTGCGTCATCGGCACCGAGCTGTCGGCCAAGGTGCAGAACGTCCTCATCCTGGCCCAGGTCGCCTGTCTGCTGATCTTCGTGGTCGTCGCGCTCTACAGCGTCTACGCCGGCACGAGCAAGTACCCATCGGTCGATCCCGAATTCAGCTGGCTGAACCCCTTCGGCGCCGGCGGCGCGGCGCTCACCGGCGGGCTGTTGCTCGGCGTCTTCATCTACTGGGGCTGGGAATCGGCGGTCAATCTCACCGAAGAGGTCGAGGACTCCGCGACCGCGCCCGGAAAGGCGGGGCTCTGGTCGACCGTCGTCCTGCTGGTGACCTACGTGTCTGTGGGATTCGCGGTCGTCGCCTACGCCGGTCCGACGTTCCTGGCCGAGAACGCCGGCGAGGAGGAGTTCATCTTCGCCCAGCTCGCCGGGGACGTCCTGGGCGGCTGGGACTGGGTCCTGCTCCTCGCCGTCTCCACCTCCGCCATCGCCTCCACCCAGACGACGATCATCCCGGCCTCGCGCACCGCCCTGTCCATGGCGCGTCGCCGGGCGCTGCCCGCGCACTACAGTCACATCAGCCCGCGGTTCCGCACCCCCGACGTCAGTACGTGGTGGGTCGCGGGTATCGCCATCGCCTGGTATCTCGTGGTGAGCCAGATCAGCGAGAACGCCCTCTACGACTCGCTGACCGCGCTGTCGCTGCTGATCTCCTTCTACTACGCGCTCACGGGCCTGGCCTGCGCGGTCTACTACCGCCGCCATCTCTTCGAGAGCGTCCACAACTTCCTGCTGATCGGCGTGGGCCCGCTGGTCGGCGCCGGGCTGCTGACCTGGCTGCTCGTGCGATCCGTCTCCGACATGTCGGACCCGGAGAACTCCTACAGCGGCACCTCGTGGTTCGGACTCGGCCCGCCGCTCGTCATCGGTATCGGTATCGCCGTCACCGGTGTGGTCATCATGTTCGTATGGCGCCTGCGGGCCCCGGCGTACTGGCAGGAGCGCCCGAGCGTGGTCGACCCCGACCTGGTCCACGGCCACGGCCACGGCAAGGAGTCCTGAGATGTCGGTCGTACTGGGCTACGACGAATCCCCCGGAGCCGCCCGCGCGTTGCGCATCGCGGTCGAGGTGGCCGCCGCCTTCGGCGAGCGACTCGTCCTGGTCTACGGCGCCGCGGCCCCCGGCCCCACGGGCGAGGAGTACGCGTCGCACCACGAGGCCATCCGCCAGGCCGGCCGCACCGGCCTGGAGCACGCGGTCACGGAGGCCGACCGGGTGGGCGTGCCGACCATCGTCGAAGTGATCGACGAGAAGCCGGCCCAGGCTCTGATCGACGCGGCGAACCGCCATTCCGCACGCGTCATCGTGGTCGGCAGCTGGGGCGAAAGCCCGATGCGAGGCGCCCTCCTGGGCTCGACCCCCCACAAGCTCCTCCACATGTCCACGGTCCCCGTCCTCTGCGTCCCTCCGGAGGAATGAGCGCTTCGGAACGCCGCGGGGCGGATGTGCTCTCGGCCAGGGGGTCCGGATGTCGTCGTTCGGCCCCGTAAACACCCGGCCGAGCAAGATCACTGTTTTGAGGTAATACCCGAGGCCGCATGGGGCGAGCCGGGCGTACCGGGCGTTACTGTTCCCCGGGATCTGGACGGATTCCCAGAGGTTCGTCCCCCTTTCTTCCTCTTCGTGGTCGGCGCGTGTTCGCCGACCATCACCCTTGCCAAGGAGAGCTCGCCCGATGACCGTTGAGACCAGGGCGGAAGCGCAACCGGAGCCGACTCGGCAGTCCCTCAGCACCACGGCTGCCCGTAACCTCGCCACCACCACCAAGTCCGCCCCGCAGATGCAGGAGATCACCTCCCGCTGGCTGCTGCGGATGCTCCCCTGGGTGGAGACCAAGGGTGGCGCCTATCGAGTGAACCGGCGGCTGAGCTACACCGTCGGCGACGGGCGCATCGACTTCGTCCAGGACGGCGCCGACGTCCGGGTGATCCCCCGGGAACTCGGCGAACTGGCCATGCTGCGCGGGTTCGACGACCTGGAGGTGCTCACCGCGCTCGCCGACCGGTGCGCCCAGCGCGACTTCCGCGCCGGTGAGGTACTGGTCGAGCGCGGTGCCCCGGCCGAACAGATCCATCTGATCGCCCACGGGCGGGTCAACCAGATCTCCGCCGGCAAGTACGGCGACGAGGTCGCCGTCGCCGTGCTCGCCGACGGCGACCGGTTCGGTGACCACGCCCTCCTGGACGGCCAGGGCACGTGGGACTTCACCGCCACCGCGGAGACCGCCGGCACCCTGCTCACCCTGACCCGCGCCGACTTCGACGCCGTGATGTCCACCGCGCCGAGCCTCCACGCCCACATCCAGCGGTTCAACTCGCTGCCCCATCAGCGGCAGAACCGTCACGGCGAGGCCGAGATCGCGATGTCGGCCGGCCATGTGGGCGAAGTCGCGCTGCCCGGTGCCTTCGTCGACTACGAACTCAAGCCGCGCGAGTACGAACTCTCCGTCGCCCAGACGGTCCTCAAGGTCCACACGAGGGTCGCCGACCTCTACAACGGGCCGATGAACCAGACCGAGGAGCAGCTCCGGCTGACCATCGAGGCGCTGCGCGAGCGCCAGGAGCACGAGCTCATCAACAACCGGGAGTTCGGCCTGCTCCACAACGCCGACTTCAAGCAGCGGATCCAGCCCCACTCCGGCCCGCCCACCCCGGACGACCTCGACGAGCTGCTCTGCCGCCGGCGCGGCACCAAGCTCTTCCTCGCCCACCCCCGGACCATCGCGGCGATCGGGCGCGAGCTCAACGCCCGCGGGATCTACCCGGACAACGTAGACCTCGACGGGCAGCAGGTCCTGGCCTGGCGCGGCGTCCCGATCCTGCCCTGCAACAAGATCCCCATCAGCAGGGAGAACACCAGCTCGATCCTCGCCATGCGAACCGGCGAGGACAACCAGGGCGTGATCGGCCTGCGCCAGACAGGGCTTCCGGAGGAGTACGAACCGGGCCTGTCGGTGCGCTTCATGGGCATCGACGAGCGGTCGATCATCTCCTACCTGGTCACCACCTATTACTCCGCCGCCATCCTCGTGCCCAACGCACTCGGCGTGCTGGAGAACGTGCAGATCGCCCGCAGGCACGACTAGAGCACCCGTCCCAGGCCGCGACGGCCCGGACCAGGACCGGGGCAGGGCGAGCAGCCCGGGCTCCGGGCACCCCCACCCACCTCACCAAGGAGCTACGGATGCCCGATCCGGGGCTTTCCCCTCTGCAGTCGGGCCTGCCTGCCGCCGCGACCGGCTTCGGGGCCCACGTCATCGACCACGCCCACACCTTGGCCACCGGTCTCGAAGCCGCCGTCGCAGCCGAAGGCGCAGCGGAGCCCGTCGGCGTCACCGACACCCCGCCCGCGCCGGCGACACCCGACCTGGAACGGATCCTGCGCGGTCCCACCGGTCTGGGCACCTCGAGCCTGTACCTGGGGCGGCGCGAAGAGCCTGCGGCCCCGCCGGCGCCCGAGGCCCCGGTGGAGGGCACACCGATCCCTGGCCTCTACCACCACCCGATCCCGGAGCCCGACCCGGTGCGTGTGGAGGAGGTCAGCCGCAGGATCAAGGCCTGGGCGCTGGACGAGGTCGACCTCTACCCCGAGGACTGGGAAGGCGAGTTCGACGGCTTCTCCGTCGGTCGCTACATGGTCGCCTGTCATCCCGACGCCCCGACCGTCGACCATCTGATGATCGCCACCCGGCTGATGGTCGCCGAGAACGCGGTCGACGACTGCTACTGCGAGGACCACGGCGGCTCGCCCATCGGCCTCGGCGGGCGCCTTCTGCTCGCGCACACCGCCCTCGACCCCCTGCACACGACGAAGGAGTACCAGCCGCAGTGGGAGGAGTCGCTCCACGCGGACGCCCCTCGGCGCGCCTACCGCTCCGCCATGGAGTACTTCGTCCAGCAGTCCACCCCCTCCCAGGCGGACCGGTTCCGGCACGACATGGCCCGGCTGCACATGGGATACCTCGCCGAAGGCGCCTGGGCCCAGACGGACCACGTCCCCGAGGTGTGGGAGTACCTGGCGATGCGGCAGTTCAACAACTTCCGCCCCTGCCCCACCATCACGGACACCGTCGGCGGCTACGAACTGCCCGCGGACCTCCACGCCCAGCCGGCGATGCAGCGCGTCCTCGCGCTCGCCGGCAACGCCACCACCATCGTCAACGACCTGTATTCGTACACCAAGGAACTCGCCAGCCCCGGCCGGCACCTGAACCTGCCCGTGGTGCTCGCCGAACGCGAGGAGCTCTCGGAGCGGGAGGCGTACCTCAAGGCGGTCGAGGTCCACAACGACCTCATGCACGACTTCGAAGCCGAAGCCGCCGCCCTGGCCGCCGCCTGTCCCGTCCCGAGCGTGCTGCGCTTCCTGCGGGGAGTCGCCGTGTGGGTCGACGGCAACCACCACTGGCACCAGACCAACACCTATCGATACAGCCTGCCCGATTTCTGGTAAGAACGGAATCATCTGTGACCAGCACCGAGTTCACCACCGTCAACGGCACCTCCGCGTTCGTCCCGGGACCGGCCACGCCCTATCAGAGTGACATCGCCCGTTACTGGAACAACGAGGCCAGGCCGGTGAACCTGCGTCTCGGCGATGTCGACGGTCTTTACCACCACCACTACGGCATCGGCGACATCGACCACACCGCCCTCGGGGACGTCGAGGACAGCGCGTACGAGAAGAAGCTGATCGCCGAGCTCCACCGCCTGGAGTCGGCGCAGGCCGAGGTCCTCCTGGACAACCTCGGCTCCATCGGGAGCGACGACACGCTCGTCGACGCCGGATGCGGCCGCGGCGGTTCGATGGTCATGGCGCATCAGCGATTCGGATGCAAGGTCGAGGGCGTCACGCTGTCGGCCAAGCAGGCCGAGTTCGCCAACCGGCGCGCCGAGGAGCTCGGGATCGGGGACCATGTCCACGCCCGTGTGTGCAACATGCTCGACACGCCCTTCGAGACCGGCCAGGCCGCCGCCTCGTGGAACAACGAGTCGAGCATGTACGTCGACCTGAACGACCTCTTCGCCGAGCACTCCCGCGTCCTCGAGGTCGGCGGCCGCTATGTGACCATCACCGGCTGCTGGAACCCGCGTTACGGCCAGCCCTCGAAGTGGGTCTCCCAGATCAACGCGCACTTCGAGTGCAACATCCACTCCCGCCGTGAGTACCTGCGCGCCATGGCCGACAACCGTCTCGTACCGCAGGCCGTCATCGACCTGACGCCCGCGACGCTCCCGTACTGGGAGCTGCGCGCCACGTCCTCCCTGGTCACCGGCATCGAGGAGGCGTTCATCAACTCCTACAAGGACGGCTCGTTCCAGTACGTCCTGATCGCGGCCGACCGCGTCTGACCGAGCGCCGCACAGCTGACCGAAGGGGTCGGGTCCGTCACGGGCCCGACCCCTTCGGCACAGCCGGAGCCCCATGCCGGAGCACGAGCCCGATGCCGAACCGGGAGCCCGCGGCCGAGGCGGCCTGTCGCCCCCCGCGCCCGCTCCCCTACAGTGCGTGACGACCCGCAGTCGCCGAACAGGAGCAGACCCGTGGCCACCCCCGCCCGCCCGTCCTCCCTTCCGAGCCCGTCTCCCTCGGCCCGGCGGGTTCCCGAACTGGATCCCGCCCTTGTCGCGAAGTGGCAGGCCGGCGGAGGGGAGCTCGTCGACCTCCTCACCGAGGCGCGTGAACGCCTCGGCGGTGTCGCCGCGTTCCGGCTCGGCCCGCGTCCGACCGTCCTGGTCACCGCACCCGATGCCGTGCAGCACGTGCTCGCGCTCCGGCCCGACCGGTACGTGAAGCGCTCGCACCGCGCCCGACTGCTCATCGGCGACGGCATCCTGGCCGCGACGGGCGAGGCGTGGCAGCGACAACGACGGTTGCTGCAGTCCCAGTTCACCGGCCGGGGAATGCGCCGCTACGAGCAGCGGATCGCCGGGGCCGCCCGGACCGCCGCGGCGCGCTGGGACGCGTACGCCCGCACCGGGCAGGTCCTCGACGTCGGCGAAGAGATGCGTCGCTTCGCCCTGGACACCATCTGGCGGTCCCTGACCGGCCATCCGCTCGATGCCGACACGGAGCGCGAACTGGCCGCCGTACCCGCCGTGGTGACCGCACTGCCCAGCCTCCCCGCCGACACCGTCGCAGCTCAGGGCGCCGTCGCCGACGAGCTCGCGAGAATCGACGCCGTGGCGAGCCGCGCCATCGCCGCCGCCCGCGACGGCGAGGCCGGACCCGACGGCCCCGGCCTGCTGCACATCCTCGTCGAGGCGGCCGGAACACGCCCCGAGTACACCGACCGGCTGATCCGCGACGAACTGGTCACCCTCCTCGTCGCCGGTCACGAGACCACCGCCACCACCCTGACCTGGCTCTACCTCCTGCTCGACCGAAACCCCCGCTCACGGGAGCAGGCCCTCGCCGCGGGTGACGACGGTTCACCCGAACGGCGGCAGGCTGTCCAGGCACTCGTCAGCGAGACGCTGCGCCTCTACCCGTCCGCCTGGATGCTGCCGCGCTGCGCGGCGGAGGACGACCTCCTCGCCGGATACGAGATCGACGCCGGCACCGACGTACTCGTCTGCCCCTACCTGACGCACCGGGACCCCGGACTCTGGGAGGACCCCGAGCTGTTCGACCCGACGCGCTTCATCGCCCCCGGCCGGCGCCCCGACGGCCCGGGGAGCTACCTCCCGTTCGGCATCGGCCCCCGGGCCTGCCTGGGTCTGCAGTTCGCCCTCCGCGAGTCCACCGTCCTCCTCGAACACCTGCTGCCCGCCCACACCCCGCGGTTCCGGTCGACGCCTACCAGGACGGCCTACGGCGTCACCGTACGCCCGGACGGCCCCACGCCCGCGACGGTGAGTGGCTAGAAAAAACGCTTGGACCGCGCGGGTCCCCTCACGGAACACTGCGGATTCTGTCCTACAGGTCCGACAAAGCAGGGTTGGGATGGGATTGCCTGAATCGCGCAAAGGTTCGCCGGACAAAGGTCCGGTGCTCCTCGCACTTCGCTATTACGGACGGGAGTTGGCCCGCCTCCGGTGGCTGACGCTGCCCGCCATGCTGCTCCCGGCGCTGGGCAACATCGGCATCTTCTACATCGCGCCACTGGTCGTCGCGAAGCTCGTCGGCCGGATCGTCGGAGGCGGCCGCACCGACATCGGTTCGATGCTGCCGTACGTCCTCGGCTTCGCCGGGGTGCTGCTCTTCGCCGAGCTGCTGTGGCGCATCGGACTCCACTGCCTGAACCGTCTCGACGCCCGTGGCATCGAGCAGCTGTACGTCATCGGCATGGACGAACTGTTCGCCAAGGACGCCGCGTTCTTCCACGACAACTTCGCCGGATCGCTGACCAAGCGGGTGCTGAGCTTCGCCTCCCGCTTCGAGGAGTTCGTCGACACGCTGACGTTCTCGGTCATGGGCAGCTTCGTGCCGCTGGTCTTCGCCTCGGTGGTGCTGTGGCAGTACGAGCCGCTGCTCGTCGTCGGCCTCCTGGTCATGATCACACTGGCGGCGCTGTGCGTGACGCCGCTGATCCGCCGCCGCCAGGCGCTCGTCGCCCAGCGCGAGGAGGCGATCGCCCGGGTGTCGGGCCATGTCGCGGACAGCCTGATGAACATGGACACGGTCCGGGCGTTCGCCGCCGAGGAACGCGAGGCCGCCGAACACCGCTCCCGCGTCGCGGAGTCCCGGCGCCTCACACTGCGTTCGTGGGACTACGGAAACCTGCGCATCGACACCCTGGTCGCGCCGATGTCCGTACTGACCAACACCCTCGGACTGCTGCTCGCCATCGCTCTCGGCGCGGGGAACCACGGTGTGGAGGCGATCATCGTCACCTTCACCTACTACGCGAACGCGACACGGATCATGTTCGAGTTCAACCAGATCTACCGTCGCATGGAGAGCTCCATGACGGAGGCCGCGCAGTTCACCGAACTGCTGCTGACACCGTCGACCGTGCTGGACCCGGTGCATCCGGAGCCACTGCAGTCCGACAAGGCCGTCGACGTGCGGTTCGAGCGGGTGACCTTCGCCCACGGTGGAGCGAAGCCGCTCTTCGAGGGTCTCGACCTCGCCGTGCCGAGCGGGGCGAAGGTCGGCCTCGTCGGCAGGTCGGGCGGGGGCAAGACCACGCTCACCCGGCTGCTGCTGCGGATGACGGACATCGACGCCGGCCGCATTCTGATCGGAGGACAGGACATCAGCAGACTGTGCCAGGCCGACCTGCGCAGTCTGATCGCCTATGTGCCGCAGGATCCGGCCATGTTCCACCGCACACTGCGCGACAACATCGCCTTCGCCCGGCCGGACGCCACCGACGCAGAGATCCGCCGCGCGGCCGAGGCCGCGCACGTCACGGAGTTCGCCGACGCGCTTCCCGAAGGCTTCGACACCATGGTCGGCGAGCGTGGTGTGAAGCTGTCCGGCGGGCAGCGCCAGCGGGTCGCCCTCGCCAGGGCGATCCTGCGCGACGCGCCGATCCTGCTCCTGGACGAGGCGACCAGCGCGCTGGACTCGGAGAGCGAGATCCTCGTCCAGGACGCGCTGTGGCGGCTCATGGACGGCCGGACGGCCTTCGTGGTGGCGCACCGCCTGAGCACGGTCGCCACCATGGACCAGCTCGTCGTCCTCGACCGGGGCCGGATCGTCGAACAGGGCACACACCAGGAACTGCTCGCCACGGACGGCGCCTACGCGAAGCTGTGGCAGCACCAGTCGGGCGGCTTCCTCGACGACAACCCCGCCCGGGCGGCCGACCTGATCTGAAACCCGGCGCGGTGCGTACAGGTCCCTAGAGGTTCAGGCAGACCACGAGCAGGCAGAGCTCCGGCGGCTTCGTCGCGGCCGGAGCCGCCGGTGTGGTCGGAGCGGTGCCCGGCTGCGACGCTGCCGAGTCCGAGCCGGTGCCCTCGTTCTCGTCGGCGGCAGCGGGCGCTTGCGTCTGCGCAGGGCTCGTCTTCGCCGTGTCGGAGGACGCGGAAGCGGAGCCCGGGGAACCGCTCTGTCGCTGCGGGGCCGGCGCCGCCGTCGTGGGACGTGCGGCAGCCGTCCGCGTCTGGGTGCTCGGCGGCGCGGTGCGGACGGAGGCCGTGCTGTGCCGCTGCCGCGGGAGGTCGGGCGCGGGCGGCTGGGTGGAGGGCGTGGGCGCGGTGTCGTGCGGGGCGGGCGGTATCGACGTCGGGCGGGGGTCCTGCGCCGCCTCTTCGGCGATGGCGGTGCCCGGGTCCTCCGGTGCCGTGGCCGCCTGTGCGCGGTCGCCGCCCTGGCGGTCCATCGCGGACACGGTCAGACCGCCGCCCACCAGCGCGAAGGCGGTCGCCACCACGGCCCGGCGCCGGCTCTTCCTCCAGCGGGCCCGCTGGCGTCGCCGCGCCGCCCGCCCTTCGGGCGAGGGCACTTCACTCAGAGGATCCTCGGACGGGTCCTGCCACATGTCCTGGCCGTGGTCGGCCCCGACCGCCGTCGTGGGAGAGGCGGGGACGAAGCGACCGTGGTCGGTGACCGGGGCGATGTCCGGGGCGTAGGCGCCGCACCCGGGGCACACCAGGGCGCCGTTGAGATGCCGACGGCACGAGGAGCAGTAGTCCATCTCGGGTCTTCCTGAGTTGACATGCCGCCGGCCCACCGGGCCGCGGTTCGGTCGCGTTCGCGAACGTGATCGAGCGCCCCGCCACGCTAACGAAGCCCTCGAAAGGCTGTGCGCAGCCTGTGTGAGGCTCCTGTGGGGATTCACCGGGCAGTCGCGACGGCCTTGTGTCGAGTCGCGGCAGATCGTGCGGGGGCGCGTTTCAGACCCAGTTGACGTCCGCCCGGGCCAGCAGGGGATCGTCGACCAGTTCCCAGAGCGGTACGGCGAAGTTGCCGAGGCGGTAGCGGCCGCCGAAGTGCAGGCCGAGGACTCGGTGGTCCGTCAGGTCGAAGACCGGGGAGCCGCTGTTGCCGCCCAGGGTCGAGCAGTCGTGCTTCATCACCTGGCCGCCGGGGGTGAACTCCGTCGCCGTTCCCGGCTGGAGTCGCTTCACGTTGTAGACGTCCATGAAGATCCGCCGCATCGACTCGGGCTCGTTGCGGCGGCCGTCCCAGGCGGGGTAGCCGATCACGTACACCGGCCGGCCGGGCACGTTCGCGGGTGCGTCGGCCGCGACCGCGAGCGGGGTGGGGAGTGCGCCGCCGTCGGGCGGGGCGACCCGGAGCAGTGCCATGTCGACGTCCGGATGGATGCCGATCACCTCGGTGATCTCGTACGGGGGCGGGCCACCGACCGGCTCCGGGGTCGCGGACAGCTCCTCGCCCGGGTCGACGCGTGCGGACATGCCCTGCTGGAAGGACCAGCCGGCCTCTTCGGCGCGGCTGAACTCCACGGCCACGTGCCGGTTGGTCATCACCGTCGTCGGACCCACCAGGAAGGCGGTGCCGACCCAGTCCAGGCTCGGGTGGCCGGTCACCTCGACACGCCCCACGCGCGCGATCGACTCGCGGATCGCCGCCCGTCCCGCGTCCAGCACGGACCAGTCGCCGTCCTGCGCGGCGAAGTCCTGTCCCTGCACCAGGATCGCGGGCCTGCCCTCCAGGAGGACGATCGCCTCCACGCCGAAGTACTCGTCCTCGTCGATCTCGTCCGCGCGGCCACCGGCCAGCTTCTCCAGACCGGCGACACCGGCCTCCAGGACACGGGCCCTCTCCTCATGCGCGAAGCGGGAGATCTGGCCCGCCGGAGCCTCGTCCGGCGGCAGTTCCTCCACCGACTCGGAGATCTCCGCCTCCAGGTGCCCGCGCACCCGTGCGGCGACTCCGCGCAGATCGTCGAAGACCCGCTCGGGATCGGTCGCGACCGGCGATCCGTACCTCATCTCCCGCCACCTCCTCCTCGGTTCGTCACAAGGCCGGCCTCATAAGGCGGTTCTCACGCGGCCCACTCGTGGTCCTGCGGAGCCGTGGCCGACTGCGCTCGGGTGATCTCCTCGTACAACTCCACGCTGTTCTCGCGAAGATGGGCCAGGATCCGGCTCATCTGCGTGCCCACGTTCACGAACGCCGTCTTCCTGCCCTGGAAGTCGACCTCCTCCATCCGGCGGGTGCCGCGGTGGAGCGCCACGACCGTCCAGTCGTCGGTGAAGACCGGTGAACCGGACGATCCGCTGCGGGTGTCGGTGAAGTAGCGGACGTCGCGCTCGTCCGCCTGGAAGACAAGGTTGTTGCGCAGTGCGACCCGCTTGGGCTGTCCGCCGGGGTGCTGGATGATGTTCACCGCCACCGGTTCCGTGCCGTTCAGCAGCAGCGGCGCGGTCGCGATCCGCAGCATCGGCCGCGGCTCCGGCCCGTCCGAGAGCCGCAGGACCGCGTAGTCGAGCGCCTCGTCCCAGGCGATCAGGGCGCCCGCCGTCACCTCCTCGGTCTCCGTCTCGTCGGCGCCGTAGTCGAAGCGCGAACGGGAATTGGCCACCTGGAGCCGGAGATCCTCCTCGGCCACCTGCGGCCGTGCCCCGGGCGAGCGGGTACGGGCGTACACCACATGGTGGTTGGTGATCAGCAGCCCCGGGGCGATGATCCAGCCGGTACCGGCGTGCGGATAGGCGGGCTGCTGGGGCCGGCCGGACTCGTACGGCGGGACCTTCAGACGCGCCACCGAGGCGCCGGCCAGGACGCCGCCGTGCAGGAACTCGAACGGCACGGTGTCGTCCCGGAAGATGATCTCCTCCTTGGTCTCGCCGGGCATCATCTCCGGTGGCAGGTCCGGCTCCCCCGCGGCGTCGCGCGCCACGTTGTCCAGGGCACGCTGGAGCACGGTCAGCGGGCCCGCCTCGACGGTCTGGGCGATGGCGTTGCGCAGCCAGACCTCCAGCGGCACCGTCCCGTCGATCAGCCGCTCCACCTGGTTCATCGTGTGCAGGTCGGAGTGGAGCTGCCGCAGCGGGGTGTCCATCGTGGGCAGACTCGCCCTGAAGTGCGCGGTCGTGCCCGCGAAGAGCAGGGGTCGTACGGTGTTCTCGGCGAGCCCCGCGTCCAGTGCGGCGTTGCGGACCCGTACGACGTCCTCGGGGGAGAGGTACGGATCGCTGCGCACCGCCGCCTCGGCCGCGTCCGGCGGCGGCTGCGACCACAGTCCCGTACCGCTCCCGGCCCCGCCGGGTTCCGTGATCGGGCCGCGCGCGGGGGAACCCGCGTCCATGGCGGCCGCCACCCCCTCGACCAGATCGCCGCTCCGGTCGCGGAGCATGAGCGCCCGCCACGCGAGACTGTCCAGGGTGCCGCGTCTGTGTGCCTCCCACAGGGCCTGCTCCACCGTCGTGTACGGCGGGTCGGGTGAGCCCACGGCACCGGGCCCCGCTGCTCCTGCCGCGGGCTGCTGCGGCTGCGGCGAGGCTCCCGCCGCCGATTCCAGGATCCGCGTCAGGGGTTCACGCAGTTGTGGCTCGTCGACCATGGCGGTCTCGATCCAGCGGGCGAGGGCGTCGACCACCGCCTCGTCGTCGGCCGGGAGACCCACGAGCCGCAGAGTGTGCTCCAGGAGCTGCGGATCGACCCGGGAGGCCGTGGCGGCCGCGGCCCGGGCCAGGGCCGGCTGCCGGGCCAGCTCCGCGTCCGGCATACCGCGCAGGGCGCCGGCGAGACGGGCGTCCGTCTCGGCGGAATTCTCGTCGGAGAGCACGGCCAGCCGCGACCTGGCGACCAGGACGCCCATCGACTCATGGGCGAGGCCGAGGCCGGCCGCCAGGTCCTCCGCCTCCTGCAGATCGCGGTCGGCGTCCGCGAAGTCGCCCTCGTCCTGGGCGAGACGGGCCGAGATCTGCAGCAGCTCCAGCTGCATCTCCGAGCACCCGGCCTCCTCCGCCCGGTCCACGGCCCCCTCGGCCGTCTCCCGAGCCTCGGCCAGCCGCCCGGACCTGGCCAGTGTCTCCACCAGGAGCCCGTGCAGCCTGCTGCACGGAGTCCAGGGCCGGCGTTCGGCCAGCCGCTCCGACGCCGCCTCCACGTACCCCTGGGTGAGCAGGTCCTCGACCTCCCGGGCGGCGATCCGCTCCCAGTCCTCCTGGTCGGCCTCGGCCATGATCCGGTCCGGTACGTGTCCGCCGATCTTCCCCAGCAGGAAGGCGGCCGAACGCGCCGGCATGTCCCGGTCCGCCCCGACCAGGTGCCCGGAGACGCCCGACTCCCAACGCCGTTCCACCGCACGGGGGTTCTGGCCGAGACGGAGCCGGTGGTAGATCTCCTCGGCGCGGGCGGCGGCGCCTTCACGGGCGGAGTAGAACTCCACCGCGCGATGGTCGACGGCCCGCATCAGATCCGTACGCGCGCTGTCGGAGAGCCTCAGCATGATCGAGCGCAGATCCACCCGGTGCCGTACGGCCTGCGGCCCCGCCGACTCCATCAGGTCGGCCCGCGAGACCAGCCGTCCGAAGAGGGTGCGGGCCTCCTGCGGCGAGGTGACATGGAGTCCGGCGGGCTCGGCGAGGACGTCCTGGATGAGCTCCGGGGTGATGACCCGCAGGGCCAGACCCGCCTGCACCAGGTCGCGGACCGCGTCGTCCGCGATGTGCTTCAGGATCCGGTCGTACAGCGTGCCCTGGATGAGCATCTGGTCGACCTGGTGGTGGAACCAGCGCTTGCGCGAGGGCAGGCTCGACAGGAGGCCGCCGAGCGACTCGGACCGCGCGCCCAGGATCACGGCGGTCCGGGCGGCCAGCTTCAGGCTGAGGGGATGGCCACCGACCCGGTCGGCGAGGTCACGTGCCACCGACTCGTCCTCCACGCCGGAGGCCATCAGCAGGTCGACGGCGGCCTGCTGGTCCAGTTCGCCGAGCTCCATGGTGCGGAGCGTGAGGACCCTGGCGGGGTGGTCGATGGGGGCCCGTCCGGAGACGATGTACCGCAGCCGTGGGTAGGTGGCGCGCAGGGCGGTCCAGATCGCCCACATACGGCCGACGACCGGTGAACCGCGGTACTGCGCCTCCTCGAAGGAGTCGAGAGCGATGACCAGCGGCGGGTCCATCGCGCCCGCCGGACCGCGTACGGCCTCGGCGACGAGCTCGGCCACCTTCTGCGCGAGCTCCTGTTCACGGGCGCTGGCCCGGGAGTGGAACCCGGCGGAGTAGTCGCGGCCGAGGGTCGCCCGGGTGGTGGAGAGCTGGAACAGCTCGTCCAGCTGGTTGCGTTCGCCCCGCTGGGAGGCGGCGGTCTCCTCGCACTCGTCCGCGAGTGCGTCGAACGCGGCGCGGTGGCGCGGGTACTGGATGCCGAGCTGGCGGGCGAACTCGGCGATCATGGTGGCGGGTTCGTGGATGGAGAGCGTCGGCCGCTCGAAGTCGATGTAGACGAAGGGGAATCCGGCGGGCGAGTCGTGGAGGCTGTCGACGAGGAACTTGGCGAGCAGCGTGCTTTTGCCGACGCCCCCCACGCCGTGGATGAGGACGGGTGGCTCGGCGGGCTCGGCGGGCAGGTCGATGTAGGAGCGCAGGGAGTCGAGTTCGCGCTGCCGCCCGTGGACGGTCTCCCGGATCAGCCGCTCCATCGGCTGCAGCAGACGTGCCCGTTCCAGGCGGTGCTGTACGTCGTCCACATCGGGCAGCCCGGTAGTGCCGGGGACCCGGCTCAGCCACAGCACGGCCTGCAGCGTGTCCGCGAGCCCTTCGACGTCCTGCGGCAGTCCTGCGGCGGGAGCGACACCGGACGGGGCGACACCGGACGGAGCGACACCGGACAGGTCGGATGCGACCCCCGGCAGGCCCGGGGACAGGTCCCGAGAGCCGGCGGACAGGTCTGGAGAGACCCTGGACAGGTCCGGAGGCGCCCCGGACGGGGAGGGAGCGTCCGTCGGCGTGTCGGGCAGCACGCCGGCCAGCAGGGCGAGCGCCGCGCGCTCGGGTCCGGGACCTTCCGGGGCGAGCGCGATGTTGGCCTCCAGGGCGCGCCGGGCGGCCTCGGGGCCCGCGAGTCCGCTCAGCGTCAGCTCGCGGATCTCCGGCTTCAGGGTCCAGGACGGCGAGGGGTGTGAGGGCAGGGCCGTGCAGTCGTCGACAAGGGCGAGGGCGGCCCGCCCCGTGGGCCCGCTCTCGTCCGGCAGCAGCAGCCGGGTGGGGTCGAAGGCGTCGAGGAGGCAGGCCGCCTCCCGGTAGGCGGCGCGCAGTTGGGCGGGTGCGGGCGGGGGCGACCCTGTCGTGTCCCGCATGCCCCGGTGGAGCACTCCGGTGAGGTCGCCGCCGGGGGTGAGGGAGCGCGAGAGCCGTACCGTCGCCTCCACCGCCGTGCACACCCGGCGCATGTAACTGTCGCCGGAACCAGGGGTGTCGACCGCCCGGAGGACCTCGGTCACCGCCACGTCCACCAGCGCGGGTATCGCCGCGGAGTCCGACGCGGGACGCTCCTGGGTGAAGAACTCCCGGAAGAACTCCCGCAGATCGTCCTCCTCGACGACGCGGGCCGTGTCCCGACATTCGTTCTTGCGTATGTCGTAAGGGAGTTGGCGCATGGTGGGCGAGTAGCCCAGGAGGACGAGCCGGGGTACGGAGTCCTTCCGTACCGGTGTGTGCTCGTAGACGGCGAGCGCCAGTTTGCCGATGCAGTCCCAGACGTCCGCGTTCGGATCGAGCTTGTCGCACTCGTCGAGTACCAGCCAGAACTGTTCCTCGGAGGCGGTCGCCCGGCTGACGATCCGGTGCACGGCGTCGTCGATCGCGGGCAGTGGATCGTTCAACTGTGTGGGGTTCAACGGCATCCGGTCCGCACCGGGCGGGGACACGAAGTCGTCGAGCCGCTCCACCAGACGCGCGGCCGTCGAGGTGCGCGAGAGGGTCACCCGTACGGGACGGAAGCCGCAGTGCTGCCCGAGATGCCGGATGAGGTGGTACGAGTACGAGCGCCCGCTGTCGGGCTCGCCGTCCACGACCAGGACCGTCTGCTCCGGGTCGGCGACGAAGGCGCGGAGCTTCTCGCGCAGTTCGTGCCGGTCGATGAACACCTCGGTCCCGTTGGCGAGGACAAGGGTGCGGAAGGGGTCCTGGGCGGAGTGCAGCACCGCTTCGTCCTCCCGCAGCCGTGTCAGCAGGATCCTCGCCTCGGCGTTGCCCGCGCCGGTGAGGGCGTCGAGCCCGGCCAGCACGTCGAGGAGCCGGCGCTGGTGGGCGACGTCCCGGCGCGCCGCGCAGACGACCGTCCGCGCGTTCTCGTCGCGGTCCGGCGTGAGCTCGAGATCCGCGACGAAATCCTGCGAGAGGCCACTGTGCCGCAGTCGGGTGAGGGGATCGGGGGTGTCGAGAAGGTACTCCCGCACCCAGCTCGTGACGAGTCCCCATTCCGTTTCGCTGAGCGGCATACGGCACCTGCCCGGCCGTCCCTCCGGGAAGCCGGGGACGGACTGACTGACTGACTGAAACCTGCCAGCACAATCGTTTCACCGGGCAGGGACCGTGGCAAACGGGCGATCCGCCGGCGGCCCGGTCAGCCCTGCATCGCGATGTCGTCGAACGACTCCAGCCGCCGCCAGCGGTCCTCCGGCGCCCGCGTCGGAGGCATCAGATCGACATCGGGCAGCGGCCCGAACTCCAACTCGGTGATCTCCGCGATGTCCGAGACCGGTACCTGGTACGTCCGGTACGGGCCGAGCGGGGGCGGCGCGCCCGCCTTCGCACCGGCGAGCGCCCGTTCGGCGTCCCGGCTCAGATCGGGGCTCTGGTCGAGGACGTACGCGGTCGATGCCAGCGCCCCGTCCTGCATGAACGCGGCCACCTTCCAGAAGCGCAGCGGCACCTGCACCCCCCGGTAGGGCGGGTCCGAGTCGTGCAGCACCGGACCGGTGAGTACGGTCAGCTTCCGGTCGAACTCGGCCGCGTGGTCGAGCAGATAGTTCTCCAGGCCCTGCCAGAGCTGCTTTCCCTGATTGAAGACGTCCGACTGCGGGGCGGCGTTCGTGTAGTGGAACGTGTCGGTGTTGGCCCGGCCGGCCACCGCGGGCGTGCCCCACACCGGATCGAGCCTGCGCACCAGATGCCCGCGGTCCAGGCTGTTGTTCCGGTAGATGTCGTTGCCGGCCTGGTGCTCCTCGGGCAGTCGCGGGTCGAACTCCCAGACGTCGTCCCGGGGTACGTCCTCGGCGAGTTGCGAGCCCTCGATGCAGACCGCGGTCGAGGCGGCGAGCCGCCGGTCCGGCCGGAAGACCACGGTGAAATGGGTGTACGGGAGTGTCACCGTCTCCACCGAGGTGCGGACGGGCACGGGCAGCGGCACGACGGGACCGAGGAAGTTCTCGTCGTATCCGGTCCGGTCGGCGAGCGAGTCCCGGCGGGGTCCGCCCGCTCGGGGAGGCGGTGGAGAGGACGGGGGATCGGTCTGTTTCATACGATGTAAGTACCGCGCATGAAGGGTCGCGCTCGGCACCGGGCCGCAGGCCACTCGATCAGCCGCCTCCCGGAGCCTCCCTCCCTCACCCCCTAGGAGGCACCCCATGCCCGCCGGACTGTCCATCCACGTAGGACTCAACAAGGTCGACCCCGACGCCTACGACGGTTGGGACGGCGCCCTCGTGGCCTGCGAGAACGATGCCCACGACATGGCCAGGATCGCCCGCGCCGCGGGCTTCTCCGACACCGTCCTGCTGACCGCCGACTGCACCGTCGACAACGTGACCGCGGCGCTGCGCCAGGCGGCGGCCAAGCTCGCCCCCGACGACATCCTGCTCTTCACCTACTCGGGTCACGGCGGGCAGATGCCCGACGTCACCGGGCCGGACGACGAACCGGACGAACTCGACGAGACCCTCGTGCTGTACGACCGGCAGTTCCTGGACGACGAGGTGCACCAGGAGTTCCGGGGGTTCGCCGACGGCGTCCGGATCTTCGCCCTGCTCGACTGCTGCCACAGCGGCAGCGCCATCGAGCTGCCCGGAGCGGCCCAGCCCGAGACCGGTATCCGGCTGATGCCCGTACCGAAGCAGCAGGAGATCTTCGAGCGGGACAAGGCGTTCTTCGAGGAGCTCCAGCGCTCCCTGCGGAAGGCTTCCCCCGACGGAGAGGCCGCCGGACCGCCGGCGATCCTCATCTCGGCCTGCCAGGACAACCAGGTCGCCTCCGACGGCCCGGTCAACGGTGCCTTCACCGAGGCGCTGCTCGGCGTCTGGGGCGAGGGCGCCTTCCGAGGCGGATACCGGCCCTTCCACCGCGCGATCCAGGGCAAGCTGCCATCCACGCAGAGCCCGAACCTCTACACGACGGGAAACCCCACGTCCGCGTTCCTGAGCCAGAAGCCGTTCACGGTGTGACCGTCGGACCTTCCGGGGCGCGTCAGCCGCGGAGCGCGGTCGCCAGCTGCGCCCGCGAGCGGACGTCCAGCTTCTGGTAGATCCGGGTGAGGCGCGCCTCGACCGTCTTCACGCTCAGATACAGCTTGGCCGCCGCCTCCTGGTTGCTCGCCCCCTGGCCGACCAGGTGCGCAAGCCGCAACTCCGCGTCCGTCAGGGAGGAGAGCGCCGACGGGGCCTCCTCGGTCGCGGGCGTCTCGCTCGTCAGAGCCAGCCAGGGGGCCGCTCCGGCGCGCTCGAACACGACCGCCGCCGACTGGAGGGCGCTGTGCGCCGCCGACCGGCGACGGCGCCGCCGCTCCACCCGCGCCAGCGCGATCAGCGCCCTGCCGTGCTCCAGCGGCAGCCCGGCCTCGGCGTACCGTTCGGCGGTGCGGGCGAGCAGCTCCGCCGCCTCGTCCGTCTTCCCGCACGTCGCCAGATACTGCGCGTACGCCCGGTCGCAGCCGAGAAGTACCGTCGTACGGCCCAGCCGCTCCGCGACCGGACGTACCTCGGCCAGCAGCTCCGCCGCCTCCCGCGCCGCGTCGTTGGCGAGCAGCGCCTCGGCCAGCTCCTCGTGCCAGCGCAGCATCGACGGGTCGACGGTCGACTGGGCCCGCTCGTTGGCCTGCACCCGCCGCAGGGTCTCCAGGGCCGAGGCGACATCCCCGTTGACCAACTGGACGCGGCCCAGCGCGTACAGGCTGCGGGAGAGGAAGACCCGGTCGCCCTCCTCTTCCGAGGCCTGGACGCTGCGCCGCGCATAGCTCGCCGCCCGCCCGAAGCTTCCGCCGGCCGTCTCCGCGAGCGCCAGCGTGTACCAGGCGGGACCGGGGGAGAGGCCCGCCTCCAGGGTCAGTGCCAGGGACTGCCCGGCATGGACGAGCGCCGCCGGGCACGCCCCGATGCGCGACTCGATCGCGGCCAGCGTCGAGAACAGCTCGATGGTGTCCTCCACCGAACCACGCCGCTGCACCAGCGGGAGGAGCGCGTTCAGCTGGTCCCGGGCGTCGATCAGCCGATCGTCGAAAAGGGCGTGACGGATCGTCAGGATCTGGGCGGCGTTGCGGATTCCGAGCGGGCGCTCGGCCATCTCCAGACCGCGGGCCTGGGCGAGCACCGACTCCGCGTCCGAGGCCCCCAGTGCCCGGTCCATCCGCGCCTGTACGGTCAGGGCCTGGGCGGCCGTCCGGGGATCGCCCATCGAGGCGGCCAGCGCGGCGGATTCGACGGCCGCGGCCCGTGAGCGCAGTGGATCCCCGTCCGCCAGCACGTACTTGACGGCCAGCCGGAGCAGCACGCCCGCCCGGAGCGCGGTGTCGCCCTCGGAATCCTCCATCGCGTGGACGTACATCTCGTCGAGCCCGGTGAGGCCCTGGCCAGCGGTGTCGAGGACGGCGAGCCTGGCGCGTACCCGGTCGGACGGGGCCGCGTCCCGGGCCAGCAGATCGCTCGCCGCCCGCATCGCGAGATCGGCCCGCGCGGCCCGGGCGGCCTCCTCGGCGGCATCGACGAGCCGTCCGATCCGCTGCGCGCCGTGCTGGACCGGGGTCGACTCGGCGGCGAGCAGGGCCAGTTCGGCGGCGAGCGCGCTGTTGCCGCGGCGCCGGGCGAGATCGGCGGCGGCGGCGACCTCGGCGGCGAGGGCCTCGTCGGGGATGTCCGTGGCCAGCGCCCGGTGCCGTACCGCTTCGACGGAGTCGTCGACGACCCCGGCGAGCGCGGCGTGCCCGGCGCTGCGCTCGGCCCAGCAGGCGTCGTGGACCAGGGTGGAAGGGAGCAGCCCGGCGGTGAAGGCGACCGTGCCGTCCTCGGCGAGGGAGACCAGGTCGGCTCGCTCGGCGGCCGCGAGGTCCGCCTCCGCGTTCGGCCGTCCGGCCCGGCGTATCAGTGCCGCCGTCGGGCGCAGGGCCAGCGCGGCGAACAGGAGTGTCTCGCGGACGTCGGGCGGCGCCGTGCCGAGGAGCTGCCGGGCCAGATCGCGGGCCCGCCCGGAGAGTGTGAGCGCCTCGGCGTGGTGCACCGGGGTGCGGGCGTCGGCCAGCGAGCGGCCCACGGCGAGCGCGAGGCGGGGGTTGCCGCCGCTCGCCTTGTGGATGCGGCCGGCCATCCGGGAGGGCAGCCGGTGGTGGATGAGCAGCGCGGCGATCTCGTCGGCGTGCAGCGCCGGTACGAGCAGGATGTCGGCCTCCGACGGCACCCACAGGTGGGTGTCGTGCACGTCCTCGGAGCCGTACGCCTCCGGGGTCTCGACCGCGACGACCCGCAGCGCGGGCGGGGCGAGATGGAGGGCGAAGCGCAGCAGGTCGGCGCTGTCCGCGTCGATGTGCTGCACGCCGTCGACGACGAGCAGGGCGGGGCCGCGCGCGGTGAGGGCACGCAGGATCTGGGCGATGCCGAGACGCAGGGCGATCGGGTCCCAACCGCCGTCGTGCAGCGGCGCCTCGCGGCAGAGCATGGCGACGGCTGTCCGCTGAGGTCCGGGCAGTCCGTCGAAGACACCTGAGGTGGTGACCGGGCCGACGGCCGCGCGGAAGGCTTCGGGCTCCTCGGTGGGTCCGAGGCGGTCGCCCGTGGGACCGCCGGCGGAGGCGAGCTCGGGGCGGGGGGCGGGGATCTCGCGGAGCCCCGCGACGTCGGCCGGGCCGGTCGGGGTGGAGAGGCCGGTCTGGCCGGACGTGCCCGTCGGCGCGGCGGGGAGCAGCGTGCCGGAGGCCGCCGCACCCGGCCAGGTCACCGTCGAGGCCACCGAGGCGACGAGGGCGGCGGCCACCGCGCCCGGAATGTCACGGTCGGCCGGAAGTGTCGGCAGCCACAGGACGGTTTCGCCGCGGGCTTCAGCGCGGGCCGCCTCCGCGAGGGCAACCTCGGTCTTGCCGACGCCCGCGGGTCCGGTGAGCAGGGCGCGTCCGCGTGTGTGCAGGACGCGTTCGAGCCGGGAGAGCAGTTCCTCCCGGCCCACCGGTGCCGGGGGACCTCCCACGCCCGCGGGGCGCAGGGGGAGGTGCGGCGCTGTCGTCACGTGTCCACCACCCTCCGGCCCTCGGGCCCTGCCCGTGAGCCCCGTGGGGCAGAGAATACGGAGCGTACGCGCGCAGTCCAGGCCTCTTGTCCGGCATACGGACAGCCGGCCTCGGGCACCACGCCAGGACGCGCCCGTGGTGTAGACCACGAGCGCGTCGCTGACCAGCAATGATGCTGATGTGGGGGGTGGTTCAGGTGGGAACTAGAAGGTGAGGTTCCACGAGTCGATGTAGCCGGTGTCACCCGATGCCACGTCGCGGACCTGCAGCTTCCAGGTTCCGTTGGCGACCTCGCTCGACGCGTCGACCGTGTACGTGGTCAGAACGTTGTCGGCGCTGTCGGAGCCGCTGGACGCCTTCAGGTTGCGCACCGTGCCGTCGGGGGCGATCAGGTCGATGACCAGGTCCCCGCGCCAGGTGTGCTTGATGTCCACGCCGACCTTGAGGGCGGCGGGGGCGTTGCCGGTGCGGCCGGTGACGGCGATCGAGGACGACACGGTGGTGTTGTCGGAGATCGTCACGTTGGTCGCGTTGGTGAAGACGTTGCCCGCCGGCGGGGTCGTGCCGGTCACCGCGTCCACGGTCTTGGCCGTGTCGGCGATGCCGGTGCCGCAGCCGCCGGTGCAGGTGCCCGGCAGCGGACGGGCGTTGGCCTTGATCGCGGACTCGATCTCGGCCGGGGTGAGGCTGCTCTTCGCCGACTTCAGCAGGGCGGCGAGGCCGGCGATGTGCGGCGCGGCCATCGAAGTGCCCTGGTAGGGCTTGTAGTTCTCGGCCGACTGGGTCGTCGTACCCGAGTTCAGCGTGGAGTGGATGCCGTTCTCGGGGGTGGTGATGGTGCCGGGCGTGTCGGTCGCGCGGCGGGTCTCGCCGCCCGGCGCGGCCACGTCCACGATGGTGCCGTAGTTCGAGTAGAACGAACGGTTGCCCTCGCGGCTGGTGGACGCCACGGTGATGACGTTCGAGCAGTTCGCGGGGGTGAAGCCGGAGGTGTTGGCGTTGCTGTTGCCCGCGGCGACGACGACGGTGGTACCGCGCGAGACGGCGCCGTTGATCGCGTTCTGGTAGACGCTCGGGCAGGTCGAGCTGGCGCCGCCCAGGCTCAGGTTGATGACCTTCGCCGGGGTCGCGTTGGCGGCGACGCCCGGCACGGTGCCGCCGGACGCCCAGGTGATGGCGTCGGCGATGTCCGCGGAGGAACCGCCGCACTTGCCGAGGACGCGGACGGGCTGGATCTTCGCGTTGTACGCGATGCCCGCGATGCCCTTGGTGTTGTTGGTGACCGCACCGATGGTGCCGGCCACGTGGGTGCCGTGCCAGGAGGAGTTGGAGGCCTTGGAGCCGACACCGCACTCGTTGTCGGTCGCGTTCCAGTCGCCCTCGTCCTTGGCGTCCGCGTCACGGCCGTTGCCGTCGCGGGCGTCGGCGGAGGTGGAGATGAAGTCGTAGCCGGCGACGACGTTGGTCGCCAGGTCCGAGTGGGCCGCGTAGCCGGTGTCGATCACGGCGACCGTGACACCGGAGCCGGTCGTCTTGTCCCAGGCCGGCGGAACGTTCATGCCGCCGGTGGCCTCGAAGAGGTCCCACTGCTTGGTGTAGTCCGTGTCGTTCGGGGTGACCGCCATCGCGTACGCGCGGATGTCGGGCTCCACGGAGGCGACCGAGGGGTCGGCGCGGAAGGCGTCCATGACCTCGGTGACGTCCTGCTTCGTGGCGCTGTCGCCCAGGTCGACCAGCGCGGCACCGCCGGCGAGGCGGCGCTCGAAGGCGAGGCTCTCGCCGGTCTCGGCGCCCTTGGCGGCCGCGTCGCTCTTGGCGGCGGCGTTCGAACCGGCCTCGGCGGTCTTGGACTTGTAGGTGACGATGACCTTCTCGACCGGGGCGCTGGGAAGCGCGGTCATCGTCTGGGAAGCCGGAGCCGGCTTCGGGGTCGCAGCGGCCGGGGCGGCGGCGAACGCCCCGGAGGAGGTGGCAGCGGCGCCGACGATCGCGGCACTCGCGACCACGACGGATATGACTCTCCGCCTGGAACTGTTCAAGGTGTTCCCTTTCAAGCACGACGTAGGTGCGGAGCAGTGGCGGCGGCGCGGGAACGGGGTGCGACGTGGGGTTGCGGTCCGCCGGTCCCTGGGCTTGGGGGGCCCGTGCGCCGCCACCGGCGCGACGGCCCGGGTCAAGGCCGTCACCGGCGGACACCACCCTCGTCCCCTCATGCACCTGACAGGCGACCTGATCACCTGCGGGGGGCGTGGTTCGGGGGATGGGATCTGCCGGTGCGGCAGACAGTAGGGAAAGGCGAGATGAACCCGATACGGGGAAAACCCTTGTCACCCCCCGAGGGGGGCGGGGGGAGGGTGAGGGGGCCGTAGGGGGACGGCAAAGGGGCGCCCCTGCGGCGGGACATCACCGCAGGGCGGACGCGGTGCGGCGCGGGCGATGTCGGTGGGGGCGATGAGCGCTTCCGCGAGGTGGCCACCGGCTTGCCGACGGGGATCGCCGCTCCCGTGATGTCGCATCGTTCGGCCGGTGAGGACGGAGCGAATGGCAGTGGTCCTCTGGCTCCGCGAACCAACCGGTGATCACTTGTCGGACAGCCCTAGCCCAGTTCGAGAGTCGTCACGCCGAAGACGCGTTCCCGCGCCACCGGGCGGACCGCGCCCGTGTACATGCGTGCCGTCTCGAAGGTGGGCTCGAGGCCCCGCTCCTCGGCGAGCCGGGCGGCGATGGGGTTGGCCTCGGGGATGTCGATCGCGATGCGTGGTGAACCGAAGGACCGCGCCTCTGCGGACAGCGCGTCCAGCAGGGCGGCCGCGTCCTCGGGAGTGTCCGCGAACAGGGGCCCGATGCGCGCCTCCTCCTGGGCCGGCCGCACCACTCCGTAGCCGGTGAGGCGCCCGTGGGCGACCCGGGCGAGCGCGCGATGGCCCGGAGTTGTGAGCCATGTCGTGAGGAAGCGCGGTCGGTCGGCGGGGTGGCAGGCGCTGTCGTACGCGGCGAGGGCGGCCGGGTCGACCTGCGCGGCGGGGACCACGTCCGGCGCCGGGGCGCCGGACGCGACGGGCTCGCCGACGTACCGGGCCGTGCGGTACGCGAGGGAGAAGCCGGAGCGACGGTAGTTGTCCTGCTGGTCCGGCACTCCGTCGAGGCCGACCGTCCGCTCGCCGGCGTGCGCGAGCCCGGCGCGCCAGGTCGCCAGCCCGTGACCGAAACCGCGCAGATCGGGACGGACGAGGTAGAAGCCCAGAAAGGCGTACCGGTCGCTGTAGTTGACGACCGAGATGGCGGAGACGGGCTCACCGTCGATCCGGCCGAGAAAGAACCCCTCCGGGTCCTGCGCGAAGAACGCCGGGGCGTCGGACGCCCCCGGGTTCCATCCCTCCTCCGCCGCCCAGGTTCGTACGAGCTCCCAGTCCTGCAGGGTGGCCGGGGCGATATGGAGGGTGTCGGGGGTGGGGGAGGGCATGCGTGTCCCTTCGACTGCCGGTGGAGCACGGGGCGGTGGGGGCGAATCGGACGAAGCGGCCCGATCCTAGCGAGCGCGGCGGGGCCGGAGATCAAGCGCCGACCATTTCCCGCCACGGAACGCGCCGCGCGCTCGCGGTGCTCATGCGGCGCGACACCGGGCGCTGCGGGCGCCGTGCCGCGCGTCGCCACGGGGCGCGTCGCCGTGCGCCCGGCGCGCGAAGCCGACCGCGCGTGCTACCAGGCCGTCCGCGCGCCGCGACATGACGCCGACTGCGTGCCGCCAGGCCGTCCGCGCGCCGTCACATGACGCCGACTGCGTGCCGCCAGGCCGTCCGCGCGCCGTCACATGACGCCGACTGCGTGCCGCCAGGCCGTCCGCGCGCTGCCACGTGACGTCGACGGCGCCGCGCGGTCACGTCTCGCCGTGCCATCTGCCGTCACCTCGACAGCGGGCATGGTCGCACCACGCGGGGCCGCCACCGCGCGCCGCCGCTCCACTCCACTCCGCGCCCCGCAGGTCGCCCCTCCTCACCCCACCAACCGCAGCGCCGTCCGCGCCACCCCCACCCGTACCGTCTGGCCCCACGTCAGTTCCAGCGCGTCCGACTCCATCCCGTCGCCGAACGCGACGAGGCGGTCCGACTCCACCGTCAGGTGGAGCGACTGCCCGGCGCTCAACACCCCCTCCACCCGCGTCGTGCCCGTCGTCGGGGACGGCCAGGCCTCGCGGACGAACCAGGCCAGGCGCGGGTCCGTGGGGACCGGCAGAGGCAGGGCGCTGGCGCTCTGCTGCCAGAGGGAGCGGAGCCAGCCCGTCGCGCCCGTGCCCGTACCGACCAGGACGCCCGAGGAGGCCTGCGGTTCGGTCGCCGGCTCCGGGTTCTCCACGGTGAGCGTGTAGCGGGCCGTCTGATGGCCGGGAGGGCCGAGATAGATCTCGTTGAGGGCGAGGAGCCGCTGTGTGTCGTCGGTGACGGCCTCCACCATCGTCAGCTCGTCCGCCCCCGTCCGATCCACCGCCGCCAGCAACGCCCGCGCGTCCGCCGCCCGGTGCCGTACCAGGACCCCCGCGTTCCGCCCCGGATCGGTGTCGATCCCGATGACGGGCTGCCCGTCCAGGTACTTCGCCACGTTGGCCACCAGACCGTCCTGCCCGACCACCACGACCACGTCCTCGGGGCCGAACAGGAAACGGTCCAGGTCCGCCCGCTCCACCCGGGCCTGTCGCCACTGCAGCGGCACCGCCGCCGCCACCTCCGCCAGCGCCCTCCGGTTCCGCTCGTGCCGCTCCCGTACGTCCTCGATGCCCCGGCCCCGGCTGGAGAGGAAGAACGCGGCCTGCCCGTGCGTACCGTGACGGGCCAGCAGCGCCTCGTACTCCGTCGTGCGGTGCACGAACACGGCGCGCGGCGCCAGGCTCACGACGAGGTCCCGCCGCCGAGCTTCGCCAGGAGTCCGGTCAGCACGTCGGGCGAGAGCGTCAGCTGCTCGATCCGGGGCAGGTTCTCCGCCGCCCGCGTGACCGCCAGCGCGTGCAGCGTCGCCGCGTCGACCTCCTCGTGCACCCGCAGCCAGGCCGCCTGCGCCGCCGCACGTGCCTCGCCGACCTCGCGCGCCGCCTCCGCCTCCGCGCGTGCGAGCCGGACCTTCCGCGACGCCTCCGCCTCCGCCCGTACGGAGTCCGCGGCGGCGCTCTCCTCGGCCTCGCGGCGAGCGTTGGTGCCGCGCTGGTCGACGAGCCGCTCCTCCTGCCGGGCGAGTTCGATCTTGCTGGCGAGCTCGTTCTCGGCGATGGTCCGCTCGCGTTCGACGGCCACGGCCCGGCGCTCGTAGGTGGCCCGGTCGGCCTCCTGCTGGATCTGCTCACGCGCGGGTGTACGCAGCGCCCGCTCCACCTCCGGCTCCGGACGGATCGCCACCACCCGTACCGCCACCACCTCGATGCCCGTGGCCGGCAGCCGCGGCTCGGCCGCGAGCCCGTCCGCGATCCGGTCCCGTACGGCTGCCACACCGTCGACGAGGGCCGCGGCGAGCGGGGTGCGGGCCAGGACGTCGAGAGCGTGCTGCTGCGCCGTCTCGGTCAGGAGCGTCGCGATCTGCTCCAGCGGCGCGCCGCGCCACGCGCCCGTGTCCGGATCGATGGAGAAGTCGAGCCGGGTGGCGGCCGCTTCCGGTTCGCCGATCCGGTACGTGACGGTGGACTGCACGCTCACGTCCTGGAAGTCGGCGGTCCTGGCGTGGAACGCCATGGCCAGCTCCCGGTCGTTCACCGGTACTTCGGAGAGCGCGGCGGACAGGGAGCGGTACCAGAAGCTGAGCCCCGTCCCGTCGTGGACGAGGCGTCCGCGCCGGTGGTGGCGGATGTGCGCGGTGGGCGCGGACCGCAGATGGCGCCAGCCGGCGCGGCGGGTGATGTCGGCCATGGGAACTCCCCCTTGTCGTCATGATGACGATAGGGGGCTCCAGGGTTTTTCGTCAAGGTGACGAAAGTGGTGGGTTCGGCGGAGTGATGCCGTACAGATGCGCCGAGACGTCCTCGTGAGCCAGTCGGCGCAGGGACAGCAGAATCGGTTCGTAGAGCATCGTGTACGCGACGGCCGCCTCGATCGCCTCCTCCAGGACCGGGTAGTCCTGCATCACCGCGTACTCCTCGGAGGCGATCGGATGCATCACCTCCGCATACCGCCGGATGTCGTCGACGCCGCCCCGGTAGCCCAGTGAACGGAGCGTCACGACCGCCCTGGTCAGCGCGGCGAGCGCCGGCGCCTCCTCGTTCACGTACCAGCCCATCTCGGTGAGCAGGTCGCGCATCTCGGCGAAGACCTCGTCCCAGAGCGCGCGCTCGGGATCGGAGGTGTCGGGCGGCGAGATCTGGGGGCCGAGCATGTACGCGGCGATGCCGACGCGTTCGTGGCGGCCGAAGGCGGGGTCGTCCGCGACGGCGAGGACGTCGCGGGCCTGCTGGATCGTCATTCCGCCGACCGTCAGCAGTGCCCGGATCAGCCGCAGCCTGCGCAGATGCTCCTCGCCGTAGTCGGACTGCCGTGCGGTGACGGGGGTGCCCGGGGCCAGGAGCCCTTCGCGCAGGTAGTACTTGACCGTGGCCACGGACACGCCGCCGCGGTCGCTCAGCTCGGAGAGGCGCAAAGACTTTCACCGTTCCCATCGTCTCGACACGGTTACCCGGGAGTTCTACTCTCCCCTTCAAGGATAGTTCAGCTATCCAACGACGGGAGGTGCGTGAACCATGGCAATGGGATCCGGCATCGCACGCGGACCGCGGCTCTTCTCCGCGCTGGAGTGGAACCGCGGCGGAGCCGAGGGGCGTGCGGAGCGGCGCCGGGTGCGCCGTGGCCGTTTCATGGCGGCCAACAGTGAACCGGTGGCCGTCTTCCTCATCGGCGTGCGGGTCAACCGCTGGCGCTCGATCCGCGGCTGGCTGCCCGTGCTGACGGCCATGCCCGCCATGCTCAAGGAGCTCCGCGCGGACCCGGAGAGCGGGTTCCTCGGCTACCGGATGCTCCTGGGGCCCTCTTTCGGCGAGGCCACCGTCATCCAGTACTGGCGGAAGGCGGGCGACATCCGCGCCTACGCCGCGGAGTCCGCCCGCAAGCACCGCCCCGCCCAGAGCGCGTACTGGCGGCGGTACTTCGCGAGCAACGGAGCGGTCGGCATCTGGCACGAGATGTACTCGGTCCGAGCCGGTGCGTATCACGGGCTCTACGGGGACATGCCGCCGATGGGGGTCGGCGCGCACTTCGGGCTGGAACCGGCCGTGCCGGGGGACAAGGGCGGGTACCAGCCGTCCACCGAACCGATCTTCGCGGCCCAGGTGACGGAGGACCGCCCGCCGTCGGGGGAGTGAGGAACCGTCAGCCCGCGGGGGCCGGTGCCGGGGAGGCTGCGGGCAGGGTCGCGGCCTCGTCGGTACGGGGCGGGGGCAGCGGCTGCCCGGGAGTGGCGAGGGGGGACAGGGGCGACGCCACGGGGGTGGTGACCAGGGCGGCGACGGCGGTGGGCGGCGGCGTCGCTGCGGCAGGCGCGGGGGCGGGTGCCGTGGGGACGGGCGTCGGGGCAGGTGCGGGGGCCGGTGCCGTCGGGGCAGATGCGGGGGTCGGCGTGGGGGCCGCTCCCGCGCCCGTCGTCAGCAGCACCACGCCGCGTGCCGCCACCACCGACGCGGCGGCGGCGATCAGCCAGCCCCACACGCCCGCGCGGAAGGTCTCGCCCAGCAGCGCCACGCCGATGACCGCGGCGGCGGCCGGGTTGGAGAGGTTCACGACGGCCAGCGGCGCGGCGAGTCCGCCGCGGTAGGCGGTCTGCGAGAGCAGCAGCCCACCGACGGCGAAGGCGGAGATCAGTACGGCTGTCAGGGTGGTCTGCCACCAGGCCGGCACTCCGCCGGGCAGTTCGCGCGCGAGGGCGGCGGTCAGCGTCTGCGTCAGGGCGGACGCCACTCCCGAGGCGATCCCGGAGGCCGTCGCATGCCCGAGCCCCCGCCCCCGGCGGGACGTTTCGGCACGGGAGCCCGCGCTGTTCCGTCCTCCCCTGGCGAGCACCGCGATCAGCAGGGCCGTCGACGACGCGACGATCAGTGCCTCGCGCAGCGTCAGAGCGTCGCCCGGCGTCGCGGGGCCCGTGACCGAGATCAGGCCGACGAGCCCCGCCAGTGTCCAGAACGCGCCACGCCACTCCGCCCGCGTCACCCGCCGCCGGGCGCAGTACGCCCCGAGCGGCAGTGCCGCCACCAGGGTGAGCGCGCCCAGCGGCTGAACGAGCGTCAGCGGGCCGTAGTGCAGGGCGGCCACATGGGCCAGTGCGCCGGCGGCGTTCAGGCCGACGGCCCACCACCACTGGCCGCGGGCGAGCAGGGCGCGCAGCGCGCCGCCACCGCCGTCGGAGGGGGCCGAGGCGGCGAGCCGGGACTGGGCGACCGCGGCGAGGGCGTACCCGGCCGCGGAGACCAGGGACAGCAGTACGGCGAGGACGATGCCGTCGGGGGCGGTCATCGCAGCGACTCCACCGGGCGGCGCGCGGCGGGCGCGATGCGGGCGACGGGCACGGCGGGCTCGGCGAGCACGGTGGGTGCGGCGGCGCTCGGGAGCGGGCCCGGGGCGGCCGGTCCGGTGCCCGGCGCCCGTACCACCGCGAGCGCGAGACCGAGCAGCGCCGCGGCGGCGAGGGCGTCGAACCAGTAGTGGTTGGCCGTGCCGACGACGACCAGGAGCGTCAGCAGGGGGTGGAGCAGCCACAGCAGGCGCCACCGGCCGCGCGTGGCGACGATGAGGCCGATCGCGACCATCACGGCCCAGCCGAAGTGCAGCGACGGCATCGCGGCGAACTGGTTGGCCATCGAGTCCGTCTCGGGGCTCGCGCCGTACACGGACGGGCCGTAGACCCGTGCGGTGTCGACGAGTCCGGTAGCGGCGAGCATCCGGGGCGGCGCCAGCGGCATCAGCAGATGGAGGGCGAGCGCGGCGGCGGTCAGGAGTGCCAGGACGCGGCGGGACCAGAGGTAGTGCCCGGGTCGGCGCCAGTAGAGCCAGGCGAGGAAGGCGATCGTGGCCGGGAAGTGCACGGCCGCGTAGTAGGTGTTCGCGGCCCGTACGAGCGGCTCTCCGTGCATCAGCAGCGCCTGGACGGAACCCTCGTCGGGCAGATGGACGGCCCGCTCCGCGTTCCATATCCGGTCGGCGTTGTGGAAGGCCCGCAGTTCGTGGCCGTTCGCGAACAGCCGGCCGAACTTGTAGACGAGGAACAGCGCCGTGACGAGCAGCAGCTCGCGCACCAGCGGGGGTCTCGGGGTGTTCGGGGTAGCGGTCGGCCCCGGTCCTGTGGGACGTGTCCCGCGTATCCCGGCAGCCATGCCCGGCCCCTTTTTCCCGTCAAATCGCCAGCAAACGGGGGAAGCCTAGATCCGAATTCATCGAGACGCAAGCGTCTCGAAACGTTTGCGTCTCGATTGTGCACCCCCTACTCTCGTATGTGCAGAGAGCTGTCCGGGAGGAATGGGATGTCCACACAGGCCGCGACCGCCGCCGCCCGCCGCGGAAAGATCACGCCGGAGCGGGAGAGCGAGCTCTACGAGGCCGTTCTCCGCCTGCTCCGGGAGGGCGGCTACGACGCGGTGACCATGGAGGGCGTCGCGGCTCGCACCAAGTGCGGCAAGGCCACCCTCTACCGCCAGTGGGGGAGCAAGCCGCAGCTCGTCACTGCCGCTCTCGCCAAACAGCGCTGCGTCTTCTTCAGCGGCATCGACACCGGATCGCTCGCCGGTGACCTCCGGGAGGCGGCCCACCTGGCCGCGACCCGCCGCGACCACGACGCCGAGCTGATGGAGGCCGTCAGCCAGGCGTACGTCCAGTACCCCGATCTGCGTGAGGCGCTCCGCGAGACCGTCATCAGCCCGGAGGTCGCGGCCCTCGACACGATCCTGAAGCGGGCGGTCGAACGCGGGGAGATCGACGCGGACAACCCGGCGATCGGCTTCGTCGCCCCCTGTTTCCTCGGGATGCTCCGCGTCGAGCGGCTCTTCGAGGAGCGTTTCGCCGACGCATCGACCATGCGTGCCTTCGTCGACTCCGTCCTGCTGCCGGCGCTGCGGCCGACGGGGCGCGTCGAGGTGTGAGCTCCGGCGGCCTCCGGCACCCTGGATCCATGCCAGCCGCTGCCCCCGACGTCCGCGTCCGCCGGATCTACGAGGCCCCCTCACCCGACGACGGTGTACGGGTCCTCGTCGACCGCCTCTGGCCGCGCGGCCTCGCCAAGACCGACGCCCGCATCGACGAATGGCCCAAGGCGCTCACTCCCTCCACCGAGCTCCGGCGCTGGTACCACGGTCCGGACGGCGAGTACGGGGAGTTCTGCCGACGGTACGAGGACGAACTCGCCGAACCCGACGCCGCCGAGGCCCTCGACCGGCTGCGCACCCTGTCCGCCGAGGGCACCGTCACGCTCCTCACCGCCGCGAAGGACCCGTCGGTCAGTCACACGTCCGTACTCCTGCGCGCGCTGAACGCCTCCGCGGCGTAGCCAGAACCGGCGATGCCGGTCACCATGTGCAGACCGCACCGAGTTCCGCACCTTCCCGCTCCGGAGGAGCCGCGTGGACCCGACCACGAACGCACGTCACGAGCTGCTCGACGCCTTGCAGCGCGACCCGTACCCCCTCTACGCACGTGCGCGACAGACCGCAGGTCTGACCTTCGTCCCCGAACTCGACGCCTGGCTGGTCGCCAGGGACGCCGACGTCCGTGAGGTGCTGCTGCGGCCGGAGGACTTCTCCTCCGCCCAGGCGCTGCGGCCCGACGTCATCCCCCCGGCCGCCGTCTTCGGTGTCCTCGCCCGCGGCTACGGCAACCGACCCACCGTCGTCTCCACCGACGGCGCCGCCCACCGCCGCCACCGCGCCCCGATCAACAGTGGCCTCTCCGCGGCACGGGTCTCGGCCCTCGCGCCGTACGTCGCCGAGGTCGCCGCCGCCCTCGTCGACGGCTTCGCCGCCGACGGCCACACCGAGCTGATGTCCTCCTACGCCCGCAAGCTGCCGGGCGCCGTCATCGGCCGGCTCATCGGCTTCGAGCCGGAGGACGTGCCCGTCGCGGTGCACGGAGGACACCGCGCCGAGCAGCTCCTCTTCCGGCCGATGGCCGAGGACGAGCAGATCGCGGCGGCCGAGGACGTGGTCGCCCTCCAGCGACTCCTCGACCGCTACGCCCGCGAGCGGCGCTCCCAGCCGCGCGACGACCTCTGCTCGGCGATGGTCGCCGCCCTCGCCCCGGACACCGGCCTCGGCCCAGGGCCCCGCGAACTCACGGACGACCAGCGCCACGAACTCGTCGCCAACCTGCAGAACCTCCTCATCGCCGGACACCTCACCACCACGGCCCTGATCGGCACCGCGCTCTTCCATCTGCTGCGCCGGCGCGACCAGTGGGAGCTGCTGTGCGCCCGCCCCGAACTCATACCCGGGGCGGTGGAGGAAGCCGCCCGCTTCGACACCGCTGTCCAGGGATTCCGCCGCACCACGACCCGGCCCGTCGTCCTGGCCGGCACCGAACTGCCCGCGGGAGCCACCGTCTTCGTGGCGTACGGCTCCGCCAACCGCGACGAGGCACGGCACGAGGACGCCGACGTCTTCGACATCACCCGCCCGGCGACACCCACCCGTCACGTGAGCTTCGGTCACGGCGCCCACGGCTGCCCGGGCTCCCAGCTCGCCCGCACCCAACTCCGCCTCACACTGGAGCTGTTCGTCCGCCGCTTCCCCGGACTGCGGCTTGCGAAGGACCAGGACGTGGAGATGCGGCCGACGCTGATCCACCGCTCGCCCCTGGAGCTGCACCTCACCTGGTGACGACCGGGCGCCGCGCTACTCGGCCAGCAGGCGCGGCGCCTCGGCCGCCGCGTCGGTCACGGCCTCCGCGCGCTCCGCCAACTCCCGGGCCCACCGCACGAGTCCACGGACGTCGATGCCGTACGGATCGGGCTGCCCGGAGATCCGGTCGGCGCCGCGCAGCAACAACCGCGCCCCGCCGGGCCCGTTGCCCCGCGCCGCATGGGTCAGCCCCACGGCCAGCTGGGCGAGCCCCTGCCACAGGTCCCGCTCCCCGGAAGGGCCCGTCTTCCACGCGTCCTCGAAGACCTCGTGCGCGTGGAACGGCATCCCCGCGTCCAGCAGCCGCTGCGCCTCACGGAGCGTCTGTGCGGGCGTCCGCACCACCCCTTCGGGCTGCCGCGGCACCCCCTCGACCCCGTACGGCAACGGCCGCCCCAGCCCGTCCCGCGGCCGAGCGCTGCGCGCCCGACCCTCCTCGTCCCGGTCCCTCCGTGTGCTGTCCACCCACCCATTCTCCCCTTCGACGGCCCGGCCTGCGGGTATGCCACCCGCCACCGGGCGCGGCCGCGTCCACCGGCCCCGCGAAGTGAGGTAATGTTCTCTTGCACGCCGCCGCCGGGGAGGAACCGGGGAACGGACGGGCATCGGGACGTGGCGCAGCTTGGTAGCGCACTTGACTGGGGGTCAAGGGGTCGCAGGTTCAAATCCTGTCGTCCCGACTCGAAAGAGTCGCAGGTCAGGGGCCGTTTCAGAGAGATCTGAAACGGCCCCTCGATCGTTTTTTGGGGACCACTTGGGGACCAACTCGCCCTGACCGCGTCAGCGGGTGACCAGGATCGGACTCGGCAGGGAGCGCGGCGCGCGGAGCACGCTGAGGTGTGCCGAGAGGGCCGCGCCTGCGGCGGTGATCTTGTGCGCGTAGGAGTGCAGGTACTGCTGGGTGGTGGTCGGCGAGCCGATGGCCGGAGAGTGTCCGCCTCCAGGCCCGGCGGTGTCACTCCCCGTGCGTCGGTTTGCCGCGCCGGCCGTGGGAGGGGGTCACGAGCGCTTCCGGTGGGAGCCGGACCATTGCGTGCGCAATGTCGCCAGGCGGGGCAGCGCAGGCAGCTTCCGGGTGAGATGGTCCGCACCCTTGGCGTAGGCGATGCCGAAGAGGAGGGCCGTGATCAGCGACAGGGGTTCGGAGACGTCGTCCAGGATCGGGTAGATCTGCCAGTGCGTCAGATAGATGGAGAGCGAGCCGGCGGCGAGGAGCCCCGCCGCCCGGTTGACCAGGTGGTGGCTGGGAAGGGTGGGGAACCACACCAGCAGTACGAACCCGATGAGGACGAACGCCTCGCGTCGGGGTTCGCCGGGGAAGAAGCCGGGGACGGTGGCGAGTGCGCCGAGGGTGACGAGCAGTCGATGGGGCGTCGTGTGGGCCTTCGCGGCCGCCCAGCCGAGGGCGAACAGCCAGAAGACGGTCACCGCGTCGGTGATCTGGGACCGCTCGGGGAGGCCGACCAGCTCGTAGCGAGTGAGCAGGCCGAGTGCGGCGAGGGTGAGGGGAAGGCCGTACGGGAAGCGTCGTTCCGCCCGGTCGACGGCGGGCAGGGCGAGGAGTGCGAGCGTCGCGAGCAGGATGTACACGAGTGCTTCCACGAACCACAGGTGCAGACCCGGCCCCATGTCCTGCGGAAAGAGAGCGTTGTGCAGCAGGAGGAGGTTGCTCAGGTCGTAGTCGGCGCCGATCAGGATCGCGAAGGCGGTCCAGGCCATGCACGGCAGTGCGATGCGTGCGATGCTCCGTCCGGTGCGGCGGACGCGTTCGCGTCGCTCGGCGGAGGAGAGCAGGAAACGGGCGAAGTTGAAACCGGCCACCGCGAGCAGCAGATGAGCACCGCCGCGGAGCTCGAAGAGCCGCACATGCGAGCAGACGATGCACACGATCGCGACCGCGCGCAGGGCGACGCTGGTCTCCAGGGACCTGCCGCGGCCCCAGGTCTTCCGCTCGGGGACCCGTAGCTCGCTGATCGGTGTGGTGTGCCAGCTCGTGGGCAGATGGCCGAGGCGTTCTTCGAGGTGGAGTGACATCTCGACGTAGGACAGGGAGTCGCCGCCGAGTCCCACGAAGGTGCTGTCGGGTGTCACATCCGTACGGTCCAGGATTCGGGCGTAGAGAGCACACAGGTCGTCGGCGCCCGCGCCACCTGGCAGGACTCCGGCGTCGTCCTGCCGGCCCGCAGTGCGGACGGCCTGGTAGTCGGGCTTTCCTGTGGGCAGGCGGGGGAGTTCGGGCAGCAGGTGGACGCGTATCGCGCGCGCCGGCAGGCCGAACTCGTCCGCGACCCGTCTTCGGATCCGCCGCTCGTCCCACCCTGCCTTGCGCACGACGGCGAGAGCGAGCCCCTCGTCGTCCCCCGCGCACAGCGCGCTGAGGTCGTGGCGCTCTTCAAGTGTCGTCTCGACCTGCTGGGGGTCGATCCGCAGGCCGAGGATCTTCAGGAACCGGCTGCGGCGGCCGACGATCTCGTACAGACCCTCGTCGGTGCGTCGGGCCAAGTCGCCGGTGCGCAGGGTATCGACGGTGCGCCCGAGGGCGAGGTCGTCGGGTGTGTGCGCGTAGCCCAGCATGACGTTCGGGCCGGAGTACACGAGTTCGCCGACGCCCTCCTCGGCCCCGGAGGTCTCGTCGACGGCTTCGAGGGAGAACGAACCGCCGGGAACCGGAACGCCGATCGCTGCCGGATGCGCGGTCGCGAGCTCCGGCGGCAGGTAGGCCATGCGGGCGGTCGCCTCGGTCTGGCCGTACATGACGAAGAGGTCCCAGCCGCGTCGCTGCCCCAGTTCGGCGTAGTGGGTGACGCGTTCGGGGGCAAGGCGGCCGCCGGCCTGGGTGACGTACCGCAGGTGCGGCAGCTCCATCTCGGCGAAGCCGACCCGGTCGAGCAGATCGAAGGTGTACGGGACTCCGGCGAGGGTGGTGCCGCGGGCGGTGCGGAAGAGGTCCCAGAAGCAGGTGTCGGCGACCGAGAGTTCGGTGAGGAGGAGGCCGGCGCCGCGCAGCAGGTGGCTGTGGATGACGGACAGGCCGTAGCAGTAGTGCATGGGCAGGGTCGTCGCCGCCCGGTCGGTGTCACGGATGCCCAGGTATGTGGCGATCGACTCGGCGTTCGCCTGGAGGTTCTCGTAGGAGAGCCGGACGAGTTTGGGGGAGCCGGTCGAGCCGGAGGTGCTCAGGAGCAGGGCGAGATCGGGGTGGTAGTCGTGTGCGGAGCCGGTCCGCCGCTCCTCGATCCGCCACTCGTCGGAGCCGGAGCCCGGGTGGACGACGATGTCGGGATCGTAAGCGGCGGTCAGGGCCTCCACGGCCTCCGGATGGTCGCCGGGTACGAGCAGGACCGGGTGCCCCGCCGCGAGCGCGGCCAGGTGGACGACGACCGCGCCGACCGTGTTGGCGCCGGGCAGGAGCACGAGGCGGCGCCCCGGGCCGAGCCGTTGGGCGGTGACGGCGACCCGCCGGGCCAGCTCGCCGTAGGAGACCACGCCCTCCGCGGTGACCAGGGCGGTGCGGTCGCCGTGCAGCGCGAGGCCGTCGGCAAGGGGCAGGGTGTGGCCACCGGCGGGCGGGGCAGGGAGGAGCGTCACGGGCGCATCGTAGGTAAGGCTTTCCTAATCGAGAAGAGGGGGTGCTGGTATCGGATGCCCATTCGCGACCGGGCCGTTATCAAAGCCTGCCTTGACCATTAGGTTAGCTTTACCTTATCAATGCCGTATTCACAGGTTCTCCCGGTAGCTCTTCGTCGCTCGTCGCAAGACCCGTCGCCATACGCGACGGCCGCGACCGGCACGGCAGGAAGGCATCACCTCACCATGCGCCGCCCCTTGGCTCGCACGCTCACCGCGCTCACTACGGCAGCCCTCCTCGTCCCCGCGCTCGCGAGCTGCGGAAGCGACGAACCGGCCGGACTGGTCATCTACTCCGGCCGCAACGAGAACCTCGTGAAGCCGCTCATCGAGAAGCTGGAGAAGCACCTCGGTACCAACGTCGAGGTCCGCTACGGCGACAGTGCCGAGCTCTCCGCCCAGCTCCTGGAAGAGGGCGACGAGACCGAGGCCGGTCTCTTCCTCTCCCAGGACGCCGGCGCCCTCGGCGCGCTCTCCAAGGAGCAGCGCCTCGCGCCGCTCCCGAAGGCCACCCTCGACAAGGTCGACACCGCCTACCGGGGTTCGGCCGGCGACTGGACCGGCGTCAGCGGGCGCGTGCGCGTCCTCGGGTACGACCCCGCCCAGGTCCCGACGCCGCCGAACAGCGTCCACGAGCTCGTGAAGCCCGAATGGAAGGGCAAGATCGGTGTCGTACCGACCAATGCCTCCTTCCAGGCGTTCGTCACCGGCATGCGCGTCCTGGAGGGCGACGAGGCAACCCGCACCTGGCTCAAGGGCCTCAAGGCCAACGAGCCCAAGGTGTACGAGGGCAACCTCAAGGTCCTCGAAGCCGTCGACAAGGGCGAGGTCTCCCTCGGCCTGCTCAACCACTACTACTGGTACGAGCAGGTGGCCGAGAAGGGCGCCGACAAGATGAAGGCCAAGATCCACTACCTGCCCGAGGGCGACCCGGGCGGCCTCGTCAACGTGTCCGGCGTGGGCATCCTCAAGGGCGCCGACGAGAAGCAGGCCGCATACGCGCAGAAGGCCGTCGACTTCCTCCTCTCCGCCGAGTCCCAGACGTACTTCGCGCAGGAGACCAAGGAGTACCCGTTGGCCGCCGGAGTGAAGACCGCCGCGGGCGTGCCGCCGCTGGAGACACTCCAGCCGCCGAAGATCGACCTCGGCAAGCTCGACTCGCTGAAGGAAACCCTGGCCATGCTCCAGGAAGCCGGACTGGTCTGACGTGACCTCACCGGATTCCCCCGTCCGGACGCGTCACGACACCCGCTCGGCGAGCGCCCCCGCGCCCGCCGGGCGGAAGCACGCCGACGAACGGAAGCAGGCCGAAGGCCGCATCGACGGTGCCGCGAGACCCTCGTGGGTCCTGACCGTCCCCGCCTGCCTGGCGGCTGCCCTCGCCGTCCTGCCCCTCGGCTACCTCGCCGTGCGCGCCCTCGAACGCGGCCCCAGCTTCGCCTGGGACGTCATCGCCGCCGACCGGACAGGTCAACTGCTCCTGCGCAGCCTCGGTCTGACCGCCACCGTCGTCGCCGCCTGCCTGCTCCTGGGTATCTCCCTGGCATGGCTGACCACGCGCACCGCCCTGCCCGGCGCCCGCGCCTGGTCGGTCCTCGTCACCATGCCCCTGGCCGTACCCAGCTACGTCACCGCCTTCGCCTGGCTCTCCGCCGCGCCGTCGCTCGCCGGTTTCACCGGCTCGGCCCTGGCGCTCACCCTGGTGAGCTTCCCGTACGTCTACCTGCCGGTCGCCGCCGCCCTGCGCGGCACCGACCCCGGGCACGAGGAGGTCGCCCGCTCGCTCGGGCGCGGGCCGCTGCGCACCTTCCTGAGCGTCACGCTGCCCCAGCTGCGGCCGGCCGCGGCGGGCGGCGGACTGCTCGTCGCGCTCTATGTGCTCTCCGACTTCGGCGCGGTGTCCCTCATGCGGTACGACACCTTCACCCGCGGCATCTACACGTCCTACCGGGCCAGCTTCGACCGCACTCCGGCCGCCGCGCTCAGCGCCGTGCTCGTCCTCATGACCATTGCGCTCGTCACTGCGGAGACCCGCACCCGAGGCCGGGCCGGGTATGCCCGTACCGGAGCGGGAACCGCCCGGCGGGCCGTTCCCGCCGCGCTCGGCCGGCTGCGGCTGCCCGCCCTCGCCTGGTGCGGAGCCGTCGTCGCGGCCGCCGTCGGATTCCCGCTCGCCACGCTCGGCTACTGGCTCGCCGTCGGCTCCTCCGCCACCTGGGACCCATCCACCCTCACCAGCACCGCGCTCACCACCCTCGGCGTCGCCGCCGGGGGTGCCGCGCTCACCACCCTGCTCGCGCTGCCCGTCGGTGTCATCGCGGCCCGCCACCGGGGCCGGCTCGCCCACCTCCTCGAACAGGCCGCGTACGCGGGGCACGCCGTCCCCGGCATCACCGTCGCGCTCGCCCTGGTCTTCTTCGCGGTCCGCTACGCCCGGCCGGTGTACCAGGAGACACCACTGCTGATCTGCGCGTACGCGGTGCTCTTCCTCCCCGTTGCGGTGGCCGCCGTCCGCGCGGCCGTACTCCAGGCGCCACCCGTACTCGACGACGTCGCGCGCTCCCTCGGCCGCACCCCCTTCGGGGTGCTCCGCGAGGTCACCGTGCCGCTCGCCGCACCGGGTGTCGCCGCGGGCGCGGCCCTCACCTTCGTCGTCTGCATGAAGGAACTCCCCGCCACCCTGCTGCTGCGCCCCACCGGCATGGACACCCTGGCCACCCGGCTCTGGACCGAGACCGGCAGCGGATCCTTCGCCGCCGCGGCCCCGTACGCAGCCCTCCTCGTCCTCCTGGCCGCCGTCCCCTCCTACCTCCTCGGAAGGCACCGCCCATGAACGACCTCCAGGTCAGCGGCGTGGTCAAGGCGTACGGCCCCGGCGCCACCGTCCTCGACGGCCTCGACCTCACCGTCCGGGGCGGGCACCTCGCCGCCGTCCTCGGCCCCTCCGGCTGCGGCAAGACGACTCTGCTGCGCGTGATCGCCGGCTTCCTGCGCGCCGACGCGGGCACCGTCACCGTCGCCGGCCGCACCCTCGCCGGTCCCGGCGTTCACCTCGCGCCCGAACGCCGCCGCATCGGCATCGTTCCCCAGGAAGGCGCGCTCTTCCCTCACTTGAGTGTGGCGCGCAACGTCGCCTTCGGCCTGACCGGAACGGAGCGCGGCACCCGGGCCAAGCGCGTCGACGAGATGCTGGACCTCGTCGGCCTGGGCGGCTACGGCGACCGGATGCCGCACGAGCTGTCCGGCGGGCAGCAGCAGCGCGTCGCGCTGGCCCGCGCGCTCGCCCCCGAACCCCATCTCGTCCTCCTCGACGAGCCGTTCAGCGCCCTCGACAGTGGACTGCGCGGAGCGGTACGGGCCGAGGTCCGCGCCGTGCTCCGGGCCAGTGGCGCCACCGCCGTCCTCGTCACGCACGACCAGCAGGAGGCCCTCTCCACGGCCGACGTCGTCGCCGTGGTCCGGGACGGCCGCGTCGCCCAGTGCGCCACCCCCGAGGAGCTCTACCAGCGCCCCGCCGACCCCTGGGTGGCCTCCTTCGTCGGCGACGCGGTCTTCATCGCCGGCACGGCCGACGAGAATTCCGCCACGACGCCACTGGGCCGCATCCCCCTCGCCGCCGCCCCCGAGGGCCTGCGCGACGGCCTCGTCCTGCTCCGCCCCGAGCAGTTCCACCTCACGGGCCCGGAAGAGGCGACCGCTCAAGGCACCGTCACCGACGTCCGCTTCTTCGGCCACGACTCCATGGTCACCGTCGCCGTGGACGGCCTGGACCAGCAGATCGACATCCGTGCTCCCGGACCGCTCCGGGTCCGTCCCGGCGGGAGGATCGGCATCCGCGTCACCGGCGAGGCCAGCTTGCACGAAGTTCCGGCCTGATTGCGAAGGGTGGGCGCACGAGGGTGGTGCGGTCGGTTGCCTTGCTGCGCTGCCCCACCCGGAGACCAGCGGGTGTGTCGGCAGCGCGCACCTCCGTCGGTCCCGTCGTGCCTCGCCGACTGGCTGTTGAGAGTGCAGTGTGTCGCCGTTGGGGATCATGCGGGGACCAGTGCACTTGACCGGTCTGAGCGCAGCTCGACCCGGTCGGGAAGAACGGCGGCAACTCCCGCAACGGCACTCGGGCAGCACGCCGACCCGATCGTCTTCCTGTCCGACGGGCGCGTCCTGAGGGCGACGGCGGTCAGGAGAACAACTGCGGTCTAGGGGAGGGCACTGCCGGCGGCGGGCAGGACCTGTTCGGCCCAGATGACCTTGCCTTCCGGTGTGTACCGGGTGCCCCAGTGCTCGCTGAGCTGGGCCACCAGGAACAGTCCGCGGCCTCCCTCGTCCGTGGTGGCGGCGTACCGCAGATGCGGGGCGGTACTGCTGCCGTCCCACACCTCGCAGGTCAGAGTGCGATCGCGCAACAGACGAACGCGAACCGGCTCGGCGGCGTACCGTATGGCGTTGGTGATGAGCTCGCTGAGGATCAGTTCCGTGGTGAAGGCGAGTTCCTGCAGGCCCCACACCTCGAGTTGCTCGGCCGCGAGGCCGCGGATGGCGCCGACCTCGCTCGGGTCGAACGGTACGTCCCACTCCGCGACCCGGCCGGGGCCCAGAGTCCGTGTCCGGGCGATGAGCAGCGCGATGTCGTCGGCCGGCCGGCCGGGGAGCAGGGCGTCGAGTACGGCGCGGCGGGTGGCTTGCGGGTCTCGGTCGGGGTGGCTCAGCGCCGTGCGCAGCCTTTCCACGCCCACTGAAATGTCCCGGCTCCGCTCCTCGACCAGCCCGTCGGTGTACAGGACGAGCTGACTGCCTTCCGCCAGGTGCAGTTCCATGGTCTCGAACGGCATGCCTCCCAGCCCCAGCGGGGGGCCGGCCGGCAGTTCCGAGATCGTTGTCGTGCCGTCCGGGGCGACCACGAGCGGTGGCATGTGTCCTGCCCGCGCCATGGTGCAGTTCTGGGAGACCGGGTCGTAGACGGCGTACAGGCAGGTCGCGCCCAGGACACCGGCGTCCGAGGGCGCGCTGTCGCCTTCCTGGTCCATGCGCTGGACGAGGTTGTCGAGACGGGCGAGGAGTTCGTCGGGCGGCAGATCCAAGGAGGAGAAGTTGTGCACGGCCGTGCGCAGCCGCCCCATGGTGGCCGCGGCGTGCAGGCCGTGCCCGACGACGTCCCCGACGACGAGCCCGACGCGGCTGCCCGACAGCGGGATCACGTCGAACCAGTCCCCGCCCACTCCGGACTGGGCGGGCTGGTAGAAGTGCGCGACGTCCACCGCGCTCTGCTCGGGCAGATCCTGTGGCAGCAGGCTGCGCTGGAGCGTCACGGCGAGATTGTGTTCGCGGGTGTAGCGGCGGGCGTTGTCCATGGTGACCGCGGCGCGGCCGACAAGCTCCTCGGCCAGGGACAGGTCGTCCTCGTCGAACGGTTCCGGCTTCTGCGACCGCCAGAAGTTGACCACCCCGAGCACGACGCCCCTGGCCTTCAGCGGAGCCGCGATGAGCGAGTGGATCCCGTAGTCGACGATCTGGGACGTCCGCGGCGGGTCCTGGGCGTGCCAGCCCGGCGCGTCATGGAGATCGGGTACCAGTTCGGCCGTGCCCGTACCGTAGCCACGGGCCTGCGGTGTGGACGGCAGGAAGTCGATCAGTGCCCCGAGCGGGTACAGCGGGTGATCGGATCGGATGCCGCTGACCGCCGTGCGCCGCATGTCGGCGCCCGGGCCGGGCTCGTCGCCCTTCAGTACCGGGTCGGCCAGGTCGACCGTGACGAAGTCCGCGAACTGGGGAACGGCGACATCGGCCAGTTCCTTCGCGGTGCTGACAATGTCGAGGGTGGTGCCGATGTCACCCCCGGCGTCGTACAGCAGCTTGAGCCGCTTGCGGGCCGTCTCCGCCCGGCTGCTCAGGAGCTGCATCTCGGTGGAGTCGCGGATGGTGACCGCCGAGCCGTGCGGGCGCGTGGGCCGCTGATTGACCACGAGCAGCCGGTCCCCGGCCTCCAGCACCTCGTCGGTGGCCACCCTGCCGGACAGCAGCAGTTCCGCCATACGGCGATCCATGCCGACCTCGTCGACGGGGCGTCCTTCGGCGTCGTCCGGCAGACCGAGCAGCCGTCCGGCCTCGTCGTTCGCCAGGAGTAGTCGTCCTTCGCCGTCCGTGATCAGCACGCCTTCGCGGACGGAGTGGAGCACCGCGTCGTGGTGCTCGTACATCCGGGTCATCTCCTGCGTGCCGAGCCCATGGGTCTGGCGGCGCAGTCTTCGGCTGATCAGCGCCGTGCCGACGGTGGCCAGAGCCAGACCGATGGCGATGGCCAGGAGGATGACCGGAAGCTGACGGTCGGCGACGCCGGTCACGCTCTCCACCGTCAGACCTGCCGAGACCAGGGCGACGACCTCCCCCTCCGGCGAGGTGACCGGGACGATCGCCTGGATCTCCTTACCGAGCGGCCCCTCCACACTCTCGGTGTACACCTCGCCGGCGAGCGAGGGCTCGATCGTGCCGACGAACCGCTCGCCGATGCGGTCGGGCTGGGGGTGGCTGTAGCGGATGCCGTTCGTGTCCATCACCACGATGAAGTCCACGCCTGCGTCCTTGCGTGTCTCCTCGGCGAGGGGCTGCAGGATCGCGGACGGGTCCGGCGAACTCAGCGCTTCCTGCAGGCCCAGGGAGTTCGCGAAGGTCTGAGCCACGGAAACCGACCGGTTGCGCGCTTCACGGTCGATGTCGTACCGCGACTGCAGCACCAGAGCCAGTAGGGCCCCGGCGGCGAGCAGCACCACGATCGCCACCTGAAGGACGAAGACCTGTCCGGCGACGCTTCCGAATCTTCTGCCTAGGTTCGACCGCACCGGCACGCCGGGCACGAGAGACGAGACGGGCTCACAACCCCAGTTGTAGCACCTCCCCGCGGCCAGGGCTCCCGGCGTTCACGGTACGCATCAGGGCCGCGACACAAGGTTCCCACCGCTGCGGGTCAGGGGGACGGGCGTCGATCCATGATCTGGGAGACGAGGGCGTCCAGGTCGAGGTGCTCGCTCTCCCGGCCGCGGGACAGTGCGTTCGGTCCGGTGCAGGAAGGCGGCGACGTCCGGCCTCGAGGCACGGAGCAGGGCGGTGCATCCTCCTCCGAGGCCGGCGAGCGAGAGGTGGACACGGCCCGAGTGGTCGCCGCGGCCGGGGAGACCGATAATTCGCCCGCGTGGTTCGTTCCTCGACTCCGGCCGTGAGTACGGTGCGCGAGAGGGCCCACGCGAGGGACACCGGCGAGCCGGTGTGACCGGCGAGACAGACCGTGCACGGGGTCTCGGTGTTCACGTACATCTCGCGCCCAGAATTTGTTCGTTATCCCATGGCCCCTACTCCTGGGGCTCAAGGGGTCGCAGATTCACATCCTGTCGTCCCGACTCGAAGGAGTCACACCGGTGCTTCCCGATGTGGAACAGCTGACCCGGATCGCCCCGCCGTCGGCGGAGCGCGCTCCGCGGGCCTGGCCCGAGGTCGAGGCACGGCTGGGCACGGCCCTGCCCGAGGACTTCAAGGGCCTCGTCGACACCTACGGGGGCGGTGTCTTCGACGAGACGATCCGGGTACTGGAGCCCGACTGCGCGGACCGCGACTACGACCTCCTGGCCATGAAGGAGGAACGCGCCGAGGTGCTCGCCCGCCTGTGGGAGATCGGCCCGGAGCCGCGCCCCCAACAGCTCGCGGCCGACGGAGCCGGCCTGCTCCCCTTCGCGTACATCGAGGGGACCGGCGCCTACCTCTACTGGCTCACCGACGAGGCCGGGCGGCCCGAGGACTGGACCGTCATGGCGAACGCCGGCCGCGGACCGGAATGGGAGCACCACCCGGTGCACTGCACCCGGTTCATCCTGTCCGTCATCACCGGCCGGATCCACTCCGGCATCCTGGGCAACCTCCCCGTCGAGGACCACACATTCGACTCCAACGACGACATCCTGGAAGCCGGCCCCGGACCGTCGGCCTTCCCGGCGCCCTAGCGGCGGCTGAACGCCACCCGGAACAGCCGCGTGTCGTACCAGTGGCCGAACCGGGCACCGGCCGGCCGCCGCTGGAACCCCAACAGTGAGCGCCGCGCCCGACGGGCGCAGGCTCAGTCGGTGGCCGGAGGGAACTCCTGTTCCGCCCAGATGGTCTTGCCGCGACGGCTGTAGCGGCTGCCCCAGCGGGTGGTGAGTTGGGCCACCAGGTAGAGGCCGCGGCCGCCCTCGTCGGTCAGCCGGGCCCGGCGCATCCGTGGGTGGGTGGCGCTGGGGTCGGAGACCTCGCAGATCAGTCGGCCCGCGCGGATCAGCCGTACGTCGATCGGGCCCCCGGCGTACCGGATGGCGTTGGTGACCAGTTCGCTCAGCACCAACTCGGTGGTGAAGACGAGCTCTTCGAGTCCCCATTCGCGCAGCCGCGTCGTCGCGGCCTCCCGTACCGTGCCGACCGCCGCCGGATCCGCTTCGATCTGCCACGACGTCGCGTCCTCGGTCGGCACGGCTCGTGTGCGGGCGAGCAGCAGGGTGACGTCGTCCCCGAGTCCGTCGGCGGGGCGGCCCGCGACGATCGCGCGGCCGAGCTCACGCAGGGGACCCGCGAGGGCGCCCGGTCGGGTCAGATGGCCGGCGAGTTCGTTCATGCCCGCGTCCATGTCGCCGTCCCGCCCCTCGATCAGGCCGTCGCTGTACAGGGCGAGGACGCTTCCGGGGGCCACGTCGACCTCCGTCGCCTCGAACGGCAGGCCGCCGACGCCCAGCGGGGGACCCGGGTCGACCGGGAGGTACGACACATGGCCTTCCGGGTCCGCCACGGCAGGCGGTGGATGGCCGGCGGACGCCACCGTGCACCGCAGCGAGACCGGGTCGTAGATCGCGTACACGCAGGTCGCGCCGGTGGGGGAGGAGGGATTGCCGATGTGCCAGCCGTCGTCGAGGTCGTCGTCGGCGTCCCCGCCGTCCGTCCTGTCCTCGCCCTCCTCGTCGAGGTCCGTCTCATCGGGCTCGGCGAGGAGTTGGGCGACCAGGTCGTCGAGATGGGTGAGCAGCTCGTCGGGTTCGAGGTCGAGATCCGCGAGGGTGCGGACGGCCGTGCGCAGCCTGCCCATGGTGGCCGTGGCCGCGAGGCCGTGGCCGACGACGTCCCCGACGACCAGGGCGACGCGGGCGGAGGACAGCGGGATCACGTCGAACCAGTCTCCGCCGACACCCCTCGTGGTGTCCGCGGGGAGGTACGTGCCCGAAGTCGTCGCCGCGGTCGTCTCCATCTGGGTGGGCGGCAACATACTGCGTTGGAGGCCGACGGCCGCGCGGCGCTCGCGCGTGAAGCGGCGGGCGTTGTCGAGAGCGAGGGCCGCACGGTCGGCGATCTCGCGCAGCAGGTCCCGGTCGGCCTTTCCGTACGCGCCACGATCGGCGTTCCGGCCCACGGACACCCGGCCGAGCACCATCCCCCGGGCGCGCAGCGAGGCCGCCATGGTCATCGGGTAGCCACCGACACCGGGGTCGGGGGCGGGGGGGGCGGCGGCCAGGGCCCCCGGCCCGGGGGGCCGGGCGGGCCCGGGGGGGAAAAAAAAAAGAAACAGGCCCCGCAGGTTTT